>JALTEL010000274.1 GCA_027073945.1 Caldifarciminota bacterium
CGTCGCGAAAAAGGGAGCAATTGAGGCCGACTACAAGGGTGTTTAATGGTTTTTCTTTCCCCTTTTCTAGGGGTAGAAGTAAAAGAATGTCGGCGGTTGTTCCTTATTTCTTTCTGTATTTCTTTGTTCATTCTAATAAAATGGTAACACATTTGGATGAATTTGTCAAGAGGTAAAATGAAAAAAGCAAAAGAAAAAATACCAATAGATAGGCAAAAGAAAAAAAAGGTAATTCAAAGGAGCAAAAAAAGGACAGCTAGGGCAAAAAAAAAGCTAGCAGCAAAACTATGGATTAAGTATAACGGCAATGTAACAAGAATTTGTAAAGAGATAGGCATAACTTATTCTACTTTTTACCGCTGGCTAGCCCAAGACAAGCGCTTTTTAGAGGCTATTGTAGCTAGTGAAGGAAGTTTAAATGATAAAATAAGGCAAAAATTGATTGAGCTAGCCTTAAAAGGCAACATGACAGCTATTATATTTTACCTACGCAAACGGCATCCGGATTTTACTGATAAACCTACAGGCTTAGTTCAATTGAACCTAGCCGGACCGATGGAAGTCAAGTTCATCAAAGACGGTGAAGAGCCAAAGCCCCTAATGTCTCCCCCTAAACCGCCAAGATTGCCTAAGAATAGGCAAAAACTCATTGAGGGGATAAAGAAGCAAGTGTTAGAGATTGGCCCCAAAAAGGGCAAAAACTTATAAGATATGGGCAAAAAAGGCAAACCCCGGGATATTTTTGCAGCTAGGCATGCATTAAATTTCGCTATGGGATATTTTTTTAGAAAATTAGCCGCTATTTTTCAGCTTCGGGGCGCAAGAGAGACAGCGGGGGGCGGCCACCAGGGGCGGGGCGCAGCGAGAAACAGAACAAGTAAGCAAGCAAACAATTTCAACATTTGGGGTAGCCCCCCCTCAGGCTGGAGGCGGCGCGCGCAGGGGGTAAGGACGGTTACCTGTAAGCATAATACTCGCAAGGTTACCTACACCCATGACTTTACTTCTACCCATGCTACCTGTACGCCTCTGGTTACCTGTATGAATAGAATTTCCCCTTGTCTTAGCGAGAACATCGGAGAGCAAAAGCATTCTTTTCGTGTACAGAGGAGGGTAGAATGTTAGTTAAATTGCACGACGGGCAATACGAGGTAGCTACAGATAGGCATCGGTATAAGATTGTTTGTGCGGGGAGAAGGTGGGGTAAGTCGACATTAAGTAGAATGAGTTTGTTAAAAGCTGCAGTGAAGGAGAAAGGGTATTACTGGATAGTAAACCCGACTTATCGGCAGGCTAAGATGATACATTGGCAAGAAATGTTGAAGGAGATACCTAAGGGGTGGGTTAGGAGAACAAATGAGGCAGAGTTAAGCATTGAGTTGAAGAATGGGAGTTATATCCAGCTGAAGGGTGCTGAGAACCCTGATGCATTAAGAGGGATTGCTTTAAGGTATTTGGTGATAGATGAAATTGCCAGTATTAGGAATTGGGAGGCGTTGTGGAGGGAGGTTTTGCGGCCAACGTTGACGGATTACCAAGCACCGGCGATGTTTATTAGTACACCGAAAGGATTTAATCATTTTTACGACTTGTTTATGTTGGGACAGAGGAAAAAGGGGGAGTATAAGAGTTGGCGGTTTACGTCTTACGAGAACCCATACATTAAGAGGGAGGAGATTGAGAGGGCGAGAAAGGATTTGAGTGAGGAGATGTTCGCTCAGGAATACTTAGCGGACTTTAGAAAGTTTACTGGGTTAGTGTATAAGGACTTCTCTGAGGAAGTGCACGTGATTGACCCCTTCCCGATACCTAGTAGCTGGCGGATCTATCGTGGCTTTGACTATGGGTTTACTAACCCTACGGCGTGGATTTGGATTGCTGTGGATGAGGATGAGAATTGGTTTGTATTTGATGAGTATTACATGCCCCAGAGAACGACGGCGTACTTTGCCGGGTTGTTGCACGCTCACCCTATGGATGGCCGAGTGATTGCTTCTTATGGGGACCCGTCGGCAGCGGGGCCGATAGAGGAGTATCGGAACCATCGGGTGTTTATTACGCCAGCCAATAAGGAGATGGGGACACGGCAGTCAACATGGGTGAGGCAGGGAATTGATAAGGTGACGGAAAAGTTAAAAAGGATACCGGGCAAGGTAACTAAGGCAGTGCACCGGGAGAGAGCTTCTGAGGAAGGAGAGCCGTCCCTATATATATTTAGGAATTGTAAGAATATTATCCGTGAGTTTAATACGTATCGCTGGCGGGAGAGAAAGATTACGGCGGCTTCCGACTTGAATACGCCAGACGTGCCCGAGAAGGCAAATGACCATGCGCTAGATGCGTTAAGATACTTTGCTGTCTCTTATAAGAAGCCAGAAGTGTTTACTGATTTCCGTGACCATCGGAATTGGAGCATTGGGACATGAATGAGAGTGAATTTTGGGATAAGTTGCGGGAAATAGACCCAGAGTTGTGGAATATTAAGGCGGCTTTGGAGGCCTTCCGCGTTAATGGTGAGATATTGCCGAGGGTAATTAGGGCGATAGGAGCAATTGGATGGGGGACTGGTTATGGGAAAGTGCAGATATTCTTAGAAAATCGTGTTGTTAGTAGTATTAAGCCGGAGGAGAACGATTTAATAAATAAGCCAGCTATAAATGTGGAGCAAGATAGTTGACATGGATAAAATTTGTGTGTTATACAGGGTTAAGGTCGTCAGGCCAAGAAAGCTGATGCCGCTAATGTTATAGCGGCTTTTGTGTATTAAATGGACAAACAAATCATCATTCGGGGAAATAAGAAAGAGCAGAAGATGTTTGCTGAGGTCTATAACCACTATGAGATGGCGGTACAAGACCTCACTTCTAGACTTGCTGACTGGGATAAGAAAGATGAATTGTTCCGCTCCTATATAAACCCCACTGGCTGGCCCTATCGAGCCAAGGTGTTTGACCCCCGTGTTTATACCGCTGTTTTGGAGAAAACATCCCGATTATTAGCTAATCGTCCTCGAGGGAGAATGGTGCCCAGAGAGGGGGGGGATGTCCTTGGGGCGAAAATAAACAATGAATTGTTGAATTTCCAGTGGGATGAGGTGGAGAGGCTGGATGGAACCCCGATGTTGGCCAGATGGGCCTTAATGGATATGAATGCCCGTAAATATGGGGCAGCATTTGCTTTGGTTAAATGGCGCTTTGAAAGCAGAGTAAAAAGAGGGAAAGATGGCAAGCCTATCAAGGAGGTTTGGTTTGACGGGCCGACATTCAGGCCACTGGTTAACCGCGATACTCTCCCCAACCCTTCTTATTCGTATATTAAAAATTGGTTCCAGCACCGGGATTACGTTACTCTGGAGGAATTAAAACGAGTAAATGATGCCGCCCGCAGTAAGCCGATATACAAGAACTTAGACATTTTGCAACAGCAAATAAGAGATCAAGAGAAGTCTGGCGGCGATAGGCGGGATACTAATTGGATTTCTAAAAATCGCTCTATTAAGGGTTTGTCGGACTTCTTGGGTAATGACGAGACTTATAAAACGATAGAGATTGTAACTGAGTACCGTGAAGACCGATGGATTACGTTTGCCCCTAAGCACGGAGTAATTATCAGGGATATTCCTAATCCTTACGACCATGGGCAAATTCCCGTTGTGATGCTGAAATATTATCCTATTGATGACGATATATACGGGTTGTCGGAAATAGAGCCCGTCGAGAGGCTCCAGAAAGCAGTAAACGCTCTTGTCTGTCAATACTTAGATGCAATCAATATGGATTTGAACCATATTATTAAAGTCCGCACTACAGGGGTTCAAATGCATACCTTGGAGTTTGGTCCTGGCAATAAATGGCTAATGAATGACCCGACCACTGATGTAGTCCCCCTCCAGACTGGTAGTGCTGGTATAGCAGAATTTGCTAGCACTTACCGGTTTATGATTGGGGCGATGCAAGAGGCATTGGGAGAAACATCAGCTGCTGTCTCTAACCTGGTTCCTGGAGCAGCTGAGAAGACGGCCACGGAGATAAAGGATTTAGCGCTTACCAGGACAGCCCGTGATAAGTTCAATCAAATGTTCTTATCCCAGGCAATTAAGCGGCAGATGACTCTTTGGCACTTAATGAACCAACAATTCTTGTTCAGTAATCCTAACGAGCACTACAAGATTATCCGCATCGTGGGGCGGGATGCTATTCGTTATTTCCAACAACAAGGCCTTGACCAGGTTGGGCTTACTGATGAAGCCGCTAGGCTGCTTGCCTCATCGGCTGAACAAGGCGTTGAGCTTAATCCGGAAGAATTTATGCAGCCTCTCTACCCAATCCCTGTTAATGGAGGAGCTGTTCCAAAGTTCCAGGTTGAGCCTAACGGTGAAGTTGGATACTTGGTGATGGAAAAAGCTGATGTGAGCGGCAATTATGATTATATCCCCAATGTGGAAAGCATGCGTATAAACAGTGACCAGGAATTGCTTTTAGCAAAGCAGCAAGCTATTATTCAGGCAACTAAGCCAGAGACTGGGCAGTTGTTGGCTCAAGAGGGATATAAACTGAACCTTAAAGAATTACTTGTTGATTATTATGAGCAACTGGGGCTCAAAGATGCCGATAAATACTTTGAGCGCCTACAAGGAGGTGAAAATGCCGCAGAAGCAGCAGTCCAACAACCTCTCAAAAGAGGAGTTGGTCGCCCTCCAGAAGGCCCAGAAGGTTTGGGCAATGTCCCAAACACCGGGTTGGCAGGAGGTTCTCAGGCCTCTCCTGGAGAGCAAGGTTAAGCATTCTTGGGTGGACCCCAGAAAGGCAAGGAGTATAAAGAAGTTCTTTTATGAGTACTCCGTTGCTTGGGGATTTGCAACAGCAGCCCAAGAAATATTAGACTGGATAGATGGGCAGATAGCCCTGGCTAAGAAATTGCAGGAGAAACAGCGCAAGGGTGAAGTTAAAAGTTACGCAATAGGAGAATAAGAAAGGAGATGAGAAAAGGATGTTTGGTCGCCGACATAAGACAAAAACTGTTAAGCGTAAAGGGCGTGTTTCGCGTGTGCGCCGCGGTGCGAAAACACATCCGGGCTTTAAGGCAGTGGCTGCGTCAATTGCCCGCCGGCAAGGTTTGCCATTGGCTAGAGCACGTGCCATTTTGGCTGCCCGGACGAGGAAAGCAAGCGCGAAAGCGAAGAAAATAAATCCACGCTTGAAGCGAGTTAGGGTTAAAAGGAGAGGGCGGAGGAAATAATGCCGTTTCGGTCAGTTAGGCAACGAACTTGGTTAAAGATTAACAGGCCCGATATTTATAATCGGTGGAAGAAGAAGTATGGCACCAAGATTAGGCCAAAGAAGAAAAAGGGGAGGAAGTCTCGCCGAGCTACCTCCAAGCGGAAATAGAGATTTTTGGCTGGGGCACGTTGAAATTATTAGGCCAACTCCCGAGAAGGAGTGTAAGCACTACTTTGTGAGGGTACGTCCTAATTTGGTAGAATGCAAGTATTGCCATGCTGGACTTTTTGTCGGTCCTGATGTTACTATTAAGAAAGGGCACCTTTACAAGGAGGGTAAGAAAATCTTGTGAGTTGGGAAATGCGTTAGGGGCATTTCTCAGCCCACAAGGGCTGTTGTTATTAGGCCGGTGATGCTCGCCTTAAGAGCAAAAAGAAAGGAGGGTCAAATGGCCGACGACCCACGGGCAGGAGAGAATACTGCTGAGGACCGGACTCAGCAGGAGCAGATGCCCAGCTCAGAACAAAAACCGGTGTCTCAGGGGGGAACAGCTTCGGCTGCTGCTGCAAAGCAGGAACCCGAAACTGCGAAAAGCCCTGGAGACAAGTTGGCGTTACCTGATGGCGTCCGCGAGAGGACGCGAGAGCAGTTTGAAAAGCTCAAGGCTCAGAACCGAGAGATGAAACAAATGCTCGAGCAGTTCCTCGCTGGAGCTAAACAGCCACAGCCGACGACCCAGGGTGGGGAGGTGGAGCAATTCATCGACCCGGCGACTGGCGAGGTTGATGTTGCTAGCTTGAACAAAGCCTTCGCTGAGGCTAAGCAGAAAGCTGACTTAGCCCTAAAGACCATTCAGCAGAAGGAAGCGGAGAGGCAGGAGCAGGAAGCATATGCTACCTATCCTGAGCTCAACCCTAATAGCGAGAAGGTTAATAAGGAATTCTTCCGCAAGACACGGGCTGTCTTGATGGATAGCATTATTAATCCTCAAGACTATGGGGGCAAACCGCTAACGCTCAAGCAAGCAGCTGACTTTGTTAAAAAGCCAGAACAGGCTGCTGCCGCTCAAGGGGAACAAGCAGGCGTCCAGAAGGCCTTAAGCCAACTTACACCCAAGGAACAAGCTTCCTTGGAGGCAACCGGCAGGTCTGACCGCCGGGGGGAAACACTTCCTTCCGGTGACTTGGCTGAAAAGTCGAGGGAAGGCGACCTGGCTGCGGTTGTCGAACGGCTTAAAAGGTCGAAACTATAAGAAGGAGGTGAAAAGTTATGGCATTCGGGTTGCAGACATATCAGGATGCTGCACGGCGGGAAGACCTGATTGACATCATTGCTGATGTCTCTCCGGACGCAAACCCGTTGTCCACTATGCTGAAGACAACCAAGGCTAGTGGAACTTACCATGAATGGTTGGAGGACTATCTTGCCCGCCCAACCACGGTGAGTGCCTCTGCCGAGGGAGCTCAAGCCACTTACAGTGACTTGACTCAGCCTTCACGGCGTGGAAACTTCACCCAGATTATTACCCAGACATTCCGTGTCTCGGGAACTGAGCGAGCCGTGTCAGTAGCCGGAATGGGCGACCCCCTGACTTACCAAAAGGCAAAAGCCTTGCGGACCTGGAAGAATAAGCTCGAGTTCGCGCTTGTGCGTGGAGTTGGAGCTTCTGGTGCTTCCGGTGTCGCTCGGCAGATGTCTGGGTTGCAGGCTGTTATTACTACGCACTACACTGCGCGTAATAGCGGCACATCATTGTCGGAAGACGAGTTCAACGACATGGTCCAGGAAGTCTGGTCGGATGTCGGTAGTGACGAAGTCTTCGACTTGGTGTTAGTCCCTTATGGTCTGCGCCGGAAGATTAGCACCTTTACCGCTGGTGCTACCCGGTATGTGGACGCTTCCGATAAGAGACTAGTGCGACCAGTCATGGTCTATGAGTCTGATGGTGGTGTCCACCGGATTATGGCCCACAAGGATGTGCTCAATTCTGCCGGGACTGTAACCTTCTTAGGTATTAAGGAGGATAAGTACCGGATTGCATATCTGCGTAAGCCATTTACGGAGATGCTCGCCAAGGATGGTGACCGTGAAAACGGACAGGTCGTGGGAGAAGCCACTCTGGAATACTTGGCTGAACGAACCTCAGTCAAGCGGACAGGTTATAATCAAAACGGCTAAGGCGTAATCCTTAGGGCTTGGTGAAGGCCAAAGCGCTGGGGGGGGACCGAACACATAGGGAAACCTCCCAGCGCATCACCAATTTAACAATGATTGTTTACGATAGATTATCAGGCAGGTGGTTTCATTCTGACGATGTCAGTGCAGCTGACCGTCTAATTGACATTAAGAGAAAGAAGGGTTTGTGGGGTGTTGTTACGGAGGCAATTAGAATTTGGAAAAAGCGCAATCCTTCTCTATGGCAATCTCAACTTATTCGCGTTAAGGGTATCCGCAAGACTAGGGCAAGAGCGAGTGGGGCTAGCAAGTCACTAGGGACGCGTTATTTGCTCGACATTCCCCTTCAGGTGATAAACATAATCCGTGTTTTGTATCCTCCAGAAGATTTGAAGATGAACAAGCGTTTCTGGCGGATGTTTGCTAAGAAGCATCCCGAGTTCAAAGTTCCAGAAAAAATGTAGTGTGCTATACTAGCATGATGGAGAAGCAGAAAATAGCGCTGGTGATGATAACCCGCGGCGATACCGAGCTACCGCTCTTGAAGCGGGGCTTAAAAACAATCCTTCCTTTTGTTGACACTGCTTACATAACTCTTACTGACCCTAATAAAAAAAATATTCGCAAGACAGAGAAGTGGTGCAAGAAGGAAGGCATACACACTTCCTATTTCAAGTGGGTAGATGACTTTGCTGCAGCAAGGAACTTTAATTGGTCTCAAGTGCCGAAAGAGTATGACTGGATTTTCTGGATGGACACCGATGATGTTATTAGCGGGGGGGAGCACCTACAAGAAGTTGCCCAGATGGCAGCCAGGGGAAAGTTTGGCGCTGTTTTTATGAAGTATCTTTACCAAGTAGAGCTGGATGAGCAGGGACATATTAAGAATGTGCTGGTTGAGCACCTTAGGGAAAGGCTGGTCATAAACGATGGCTCTTATAAATGGGTAGCTCCCATCCACGAAACGTTAATTCCCCAGCGGGAGGTAAGACAGGTTGATATTGACAATTTAACTAAGCGATCTGACTTAATCACGGTTGTCCATTTATCAAATAACGAAAGAATGCACAAAGCGCTAGATAGGAACATACGTATCTTGGAGAAGAATTGCCGCGATACCAACTGGAAAGATCCTCGTCCTGTTTATTATCTGGGGAAAGCATATTTCGACCTTCACGATGAGAAACATATGGAGAAGGCAGAGCAATTATTCTTGAAATATCTCCAGATGTCGGGTTGGGCGGAGGAAAGAGCCCAGGCCTGGGAATATTTGTCAGAAATATATCGGGAGAAGGGAGAGTATAACAAGGCTATTAAATGCGGCCTTAACGCTATCCAGGAGGGGCCGAAGTTCCCATCAGTGTATCTTAATTTAGCTCTTACTTACTTGTATAAGAAAGAATGGGAGAAGGCATTACATTGGGTAAAGATAGCAACCAAGGTGCCGATACCCAAAACAACGCTCGTGATAAATCCGCGTGATTTACAGGCAAGGTCATTAGAGATTATTTGGCACTATGCTATTAACACAAGCAAAATAGACGAGGCTCTGGCAGCAGCTAAGAAGCTGCTAGAATTGTTCCCCGATAGCGATGTTATGAAAAATCGCTACACCGTGGCGCTTTCCCTTAAAGAGCAAAAAGAGGTGAGCAAGAAGTTTGTGGCTTTGGCTAAATACTTACAGGCAACTGGAGAGGTGCACAAAATTAAGCCTTTATTAGAAGCAGCCCCAGCCATTATTAAGGACAACCCTATTGTTGCCGATATTCGCAAACGTTTTCTCCCACCGCGGAAATGGGGCGATGACGAAATCGCTATTTATTGCGGGCCAGGATTTACCACCTGGTCGCCAAAGAAGTTGGAAAATCCGCAAGGGTCGTTCCTGGGTGGATCAGAGGAAGCGGTAGTGTATCTATCGCGGGAGTTAGCCAAGTTGGGTTGGAAAGTCACTGTTTACAATGACCCTGGTGATGATGCTGGTATTTATAATGGGGTTGAATGGTGGCCATATTACGAATTTAATTCTCGCGATGAATTTAACATTCTTATCGGTTGGCGGGATATCCGCTTCTTTGACGGGAATTACAAAGCTAAACAAACCTACTTGTGGGCCCATGATGTTCTTAATCCGCAAGAATTTACTAAGGAAAGGCTAGATAAAATTACGAAGGTTATTGTTTTGTCCGAAGCTCACCGCAAGACTGCTCCTAATATTCCCGGTGACAAGATTATGCTTTCATCTAATGGTTTCTTTGAGCACTTTTCTAAGCTGAAGCCAAAGAATAATCCCCATTGGTGTATATGGACGAGCAGTTACGACCGGGGGCTGCAGCATTTATTGAAGATATGGCCAGAAGTTGTTAAAGAGGTGCCAGATGCCCAGCTGCACATTTTTTATGGCTGGCAGCTTTTTGACAAGTTCTATCATGACAACCCCGAGAGAATGGCTTGGAAAGAAAAGATGGAGAGGATGATGCAAGCGAAAGGGGTTATTCACCACGGAAGGGTATCTCAGCCTGAGGTTGAAAAATGGTATAAAAAATGTGGTATTTTTGCCTATCCAGCCCATTTCTATGAGATAAATTGCATCTCGGCAATAAAAGCCCAGCTTTGGGGAGCGGTCCCGGTGGCAACAGATTATGCTGCTTTAGATGAGACAATTCAGTTTGGTGTTAAAATAAGGGGAGACATTTACGAGCCAGCAGTTTTAGAAGAGTATAAGAAGGCTCTTATTAAAGCATTGAGAGACCCTGTTTGGCAGGAAGAACAAAGGAGGAAGATGATGCCGTGGGCAAGGAAGAAATATAGCTGGAGCAATATTGCCAAGCAATGGGATAAAGAATTCAGGAAGGAGGCGAAAAATGGATAAAAACTTTAAGCCATTCAAAACGAAATGCCCTAATTGCGGCAAGACAGTCTACGTGATGAGCCCTAACCAAAGTGCGTTTTGCTCTAAGGCGTGCGAGGTAAACTATAAGTATTCCCATCGTTTTATTGGGAAGCGAATGTTTGCCCCAACGCCATTGAAATGAAAATAGCGTTTGTATACGATGTTGATGATAATTATTGGCGGGATGGGCTTTGGGCGGCGCTTAACCTACTGAATAAACGCTGGGAAATCTCTTTTTATAATTTGCACAACGGTGCAATACCCTCGGGTAAGTTTGACTTTTTCTTGGTTTGGGGTGCTCTCAGTAGTAGGCAGGCAAAGATGGTTAGCCTGTTGGAGGGGAAGAAAGGGATATGCCTGGCTGGGGGAAAACTCAACGACCCCCTCATTCATTCGTTTGATGTTGTTTTTGCTGAAACATTATGGCAAATAAAAGAGTTGAGGAAAATTAACATTGATGCGGTGCGAGCATTTGGAACTAACACCGATTTGTTCAAACCGATTAAGGGCTATCCCAAAGTTTGGGATGCTATCTACCCAGCAGCATTTGCTAAGTGGAAACGGCATGAACTCTTTGTTAAGAAGCCAGGATTTAAGCTAGCAGTTGGCTATATTCAACCCAATGGTGTCGAGAGAGAATGTGTTGACATTTGTGAGCGGAACGGGGTCATGGTGCTTCCCCAAGTAACTCCCAATGTTCTAGCAAGATTGTATAATGCTAGTAGGAAAGTAATAATCACCTCTGACATATGGGGAGGCGGCGAGAGAGCTGTACTAGAGGGGCTAGCTAGCGGCCTTCATGTTGAGGTCGAACCTGACAACCCCAAACTGGTAGAACTGTTAGCAGAGCAACAAGAGCATCTGCTAACACATATAGATTATGCGAAAGCATTGCGGGGGGGAATAGAGAATGCTTAGTAAGAGAATTTCGTTGATAATGCCAATCTATATTAAGAACGAGCAGTTAAAGCAGCTTACAAGGGAGGCTATCTTCTCTATGCAGGGACAATATGATGAGTTAATTATTATTGACGATGCGTCACCATTACCGGTTGGCTTTGTGAAAGAATATGCAACAACTATTATTTCCCACCAGAAAAATATGGGCTTTACCAAGTCTGTCAACGATGGCATTAGGGTTGCTAGGGGCGATTATATTCTTTGCACTAACAATGATATTCGGCTCGAGAAAGGCAAGCTAAGTGATATGTTTTGGGGTGCAAATAGGGGCTACTCTTTCCCTCGCTTTGTTAAGAAGCAATCCCCGATATGGGACGGAGCGTTTTTCATGATGAGTAGGCAGACACTGGAGAAAAATGGCTTTTTAGACGAAAGATATAAATCATATTTTAGTGATACTGACCTATTTTGGCGGGCAATGACTAACGACCTCCTTATTCATTTAGTAGAGAAAATGTTAGTGTTTCACTGGGAAAATATGAGCCATAGCGATATTCGGGAGAAGGCATATGAGGCTGATAGGAAGTTATTTATCAAAAAGTGGGGGTTTGATGCCCTACAAAACAGGCTTCTTTATCCATGAGTGAGGGGAAAATAGTAATCACTGGCCCTGGTAGAAGCGGCACCACCTTGCTAATGCAAATGTTTAGTTATCTTGGCCTGGATACAGGTTTTGGTGTTGGTGAGGGGATTTCAGAAGAAACTAGAGCGGGTAATGAAATATATGCTCCCCAAACGGTAGAGGACCATGAATTTAAGAAAGCACTAAAAACAGCACACAATATTATAAAATCTCCCGCCCTCTCCCTTTTACTTAAAGATATTCTGAGCAAGAAGCTAATTACTATAAAACTAGTGATAATGCCCATACGGGATATGGATGCATGCACCCTCAGTAGAATGTCGAGACCAGAACTTCTATGGAGGGGTGGGTCTTTTGAGGAGCGCAGGGATTTCCTCTATGGCGTGATTGGGCATGTATGCGAGGCTTGCGCTATGTTTGATATACCCTTAGTGATGTTATTTTATCCCCGCTTTGCAATTGATGCGAAATATTTTTATAATAAACTGGGGAAGAGGTTGGGCTTAAGTATAAAAGATATTAGGAGAGCCCAAAAGGCAATTGTTAAACCAGACTGGTTAAAACCGAAATAATGGAAGGAGGTGAGAAGAATGCCACTTTGTGTAATTGTGGAAACTTATCCCAATGCAGAGGGTTGGAAGGCGGGAGATATTGTTGATATAACCAACCCTGATGTCTTGATTAAGCAAGGAAAGGTTCTTCCCGTGGATAGTCAATCACAAGCGGGGCCACCCTTTATTTGTCCGATTTGTGGTTTTAAGGCTAAAACAAGACTTGGTTTTACCTCCCACATGCGTAAACACATAAATGAGCAGGCAAAAGCTAAAGGGAAAGGTAAGACAAAAAAGTGAAAATAACGGTTCTTACACCAACCATCAGGAGGGATGGATTAGAGCTTGTTAGGAAAGCTCTGAGACGGCAAACAGAGCAGGACTTTGAGTGGCTGATTGGTTCGCCGTTTAATCCCCGTATCCCCGAGGCAAGGTGGATAGAGGATGATTTTCGTGGCGGTTTCTGGACACTCAATAGAATTTATAACAAGATGATTAAACAGACCAAGGCACCCCTTTTGGTATCTTGGCAGGATTACACATATGCTACTCCAGAGGCATTGGAGAAGTTCCTCTTTCATTTTCAGCAAGAACCCAAAACCCTTGTTACTGGCGTGGGCAGCAAATATAGCGATGAAACTTGGACGGTAAAAACATGGCAAGACCCGCGCGAGAGGAATGACATGGGAAGTTATTACCTCTGCTACTGGAACGACTGGGAAGGAAATTTTGCGGCTGTTCCCAAACAAGCCCTGTATGATGTGGGGGGCTTTGACGAGAAAATGGATTTCCTTGGCTTTGGTATGGACTGGTATGGAGTGTTAAATAGGATAAATGACCTTGGCGGCTATGATTTTAAGATTGACCAGACTAACAAATCCTACTCGCTGGAACATGGAAGAGTGGGGGGGAGCGACAGATGGGAGAAGTATAACCTTATTCATGGGGGATACGTGAAACACCGGGAGGAATTACTAAAAAGGGGTAAATGGCCCGTACTATCCTATTTGAAAAAATAGTTGACACATACCCTTCCAGTGTGTTATAAGGTGATAATTAGTCTTGCGCTAGCAAACGAAGGCTCTCTCCATTGTGAGGGAGCTTTTTAGTTGGGGGAGGTGAATAAGTTATGGGAGATTTAATAAATTTGAATGCCGAAGAGGAAAGAAATATCATTGGTGATGATAGCACTCCAACTCTCACATTGGAGAATAGTTCTACCGGAGAAGCCCTTAAACTGACGGCAAAAGCCACGGCTAAACCAGTGGGGGAGTTTGAAGCTCAAGCGGGAGGTGCTGCAACAATTGCTATATTGAAAATCACTAATTCAACGGCAAGTGCCCCAGCTCTTGAGGTAAGTGGAGGAGCTATTGTCTCCACCGCATCAGCGGGTGCTACTCTGGCGGCAGGAATAAGAGTTAAATTTGGTGATGTTTACGGATGGATACCCGTACATCTAGACGTTGCCTAATAGACAATGGCTATAAATGTAAGTGAATTAGAAACCAGAATAGCGGCGATTGTCAACCAATCAGCAGAAGCCCCTACTGAGGGGAGTGATGACTGGAACTTGTGGCTGAAGTTTTTGAATATAGCTCAACAAGAGTGGGCAGAGGCCTACCCCTGGAAGAGCCTGTTCAAAGAGTATAATGCCCTGACCAGCACAAGTTCTGGGTCAGCTACTATTGCACTACCGAGCGATTTTAGGAAGCTAGCTGGCTATCCCAAAATTACTGCCGATGGTACCAACACTTACGAATATCCCGTTATTCGTCCCCAAACAAAGGAAGAATATAAGGCTACCGACCATTATGCCTATGTGTTGGGGGACCCGAAGGCGGGATATAGTTTGATTGTCAACCCTGCCACATTGGTATCGGGAGCATCCATATATATTCCCTATATTTCTACGCCAAACTCCCTGTTATCACCCACTGATGTATCTCCTTGCCCTAACTCCGATTTCCTTGTTGATCGAGCAGTAGCTCTGCTATGGGAGGCAAGGGGGGATGAACGTTTTCCCCAAAAACGTGCCGAGGCAGACAAGATACTTGCTCGTCTATTAGAGATGGAGGGAACAACATTTGATGGTGAGGTTGACCGGAGGGTGAGGACGGTGGAGGAAACACGTTACAATTTTGAATGGGGTCGTGATTAATGCCAATATTTCAGACACAAATACCGCCCTACAGAGCTGCCAAGAAGGTAATCGACAGCTGGGACAACTTTCGTGGTGGATTAAATTTATTACTCAGGGAAACAGAACTGAAGGCAAATGAATTGGCTCAGGCTGATAATCTCATGCTTGTTGGTTCTGGCATTCCTACTCTCCGTTGGGGCCTAAAACACTATTTCCTTAGCGGGGCTACAGGGTCCGTTAGGGGATTATTCGGCTACCAGAACAGCGATACCGATACTAACGAGGCTCTCGCTATCACTGATTGGGGGTATATGACAAAGAAAAACGGGGCCAGCTACTCAATAATCACGGGAGCCTCGTGGGCGTCAGGAACGCACATAAGTATGACCCAGCTGGATAATAAAGTATATGTGGGCAGCGTTGATGCTGGACTAATTCGCTATGATGGCTCATCGCTAGTAAATTTCCCAACCGTTTCTGCTCCTACTGGCTTAACAGCGACTAACATCTCTGGAGCATCAGGAACGCAAACTTACAGCTTCAGGGTAACAGCTACTACCAGAGCTGGGGGAGAAACTGAGCCAAGCGACCCAGTCGTAATTTCGGGGCAACCCCAATCGCTTGCTGATGGTGCAATTCAGCTCCACTGGGTTACCCCATCAGCCGCTAGCGGCGTTCTATCGGCAATCAACATTTATGGGCGCATAGAAGGAGATGAGCGCTATCTTAGTTCAACCGATTGGCAGAACACTTATTGGTATGACGACGGCTCATACATTCCTCAAGATTTCCTCTACCCTCCTAATGCAAATACCACTGGTGGAGTTAAAGCTAAATATGTTGTGCGTTTCCAGGACAGGTTAGTCTATGGTGGGTTTGAGGATGAGCCAAGCAAGATTGTCTTTTCTGGCCGTGTTCCCCTCCATGAACGCAACGACTGGACATCAGGTGGTGGCCTCATCCGCATTGAGCCTGACGCAGGTGATGCTGTCAATGGCGTAGCCGTTTTTGAGAACAAAATCATTGTGTTCAAAGAGAAATCCATCTGGCAGGTCACGTTAAAGGCGGTTACATCTGGCAATTACACTGTCCTTGTGCCAACGGCCCAGTTAATTACCGCTTCTCATGGCTGCATCTCGGGCGATACTATTCGGGCTGTCGAAAACGACTTATTCTTCCTCTCCCGGGATGGAGTTTATGTCTTTGGTTATGAGCCGAATGTTCTGAGCGTCTTGCGGACAAACGAGGTTTCAGCCAGAGTGCGGCCATTCTTTGAGGGTTTGTCAATTGACCAGCTCAAGAAAGCTTCTGCTGTTTATTATAACCACAAATATCTTTTATCTTTCCCCGGGACTGGTAAGACGCTTGTTTATGACCGGGAACGGATGGCCTGGATGGGCCCCTGGACGTTTGACGCTAATAAATATCTTGTCGACTACGATGCCAAGGGAGAACGAAGGCTTTTGCTAGCTAATGATGACAACCCCTATGTGGAAGAGGTAAGCGACGCATACACTAACGATAATGGATCTCCTATTAAAACCATTTTAAGGACCAAGAAGGATGACTTTGGTGACTGGTCATTGTTTAAGACCATTATTGACGTTTATTTTAACTTTCGCGCTGTTAAGGGTGATGTTTCCGTTAACGTTAAACTGGAGCAGAGGGACGGGAGTACAATTAGTGCTAAGAGCTTCACAGTGACAACAGTGTCGGGTAATGCTGGGTGGGGAGCTGATGAATGGGGTGCTGCCCTTTGGGGAGGCTCTGAGGAAACAGGGGGAGCTAGCGATCTAACCGATTTGGTTAAATGGGTACTGTTAAACAAAGCGACTAGGTCGATACAGGTGGAAATAAACACTACCGGTGTAAATGCGACCTATGAGTTATTGGGTATCAAGACTAGGGCAACGCCAATGGGTCGTGGTTTTACTCCTAGCTCTTGGAAAGTATAATGGGACAACAAGAATTATTTATTAGTTTTGTAAAAGGAGGTGAAAAATGAGTTTCCTAAGTTCACTTTGGGGAGGAGCTAGCAATCCTCAGTTCTTAAACGTTGGTGCTCTGTGGCACAACATAGAGCATGAACACCCGGGAAGCTGGAGTATCGCCGGGCATCGTCTGCCTGATATCGGTTTAACAGAGTTTATTAAGCCAGTTATGGCTCAGGGGCCAGCTCCCAGCCAGGGTAGCAGCGGTGGTACCTCTCAAGCGCCACCTCCTAATACGTCTAGCATGAGCTTGGGTAGCTTGCTGCAACAAGCGGGATCTACTTCCCAGCCGTCACCAAACCCTCAACCTAGTGGAGGCGGTTCTGGAGGGGGGCAGCCTGATTACAATGCTCTTATCTCCCGTATGGTGAAAGCTGGCCACACACCCCAGAGCGCTCTGTCAACAATCCAAAGCCGTGGCTATGAAGAGATGGCCCGTGAATATGGTTTGCTTCAATCACCTCCATCTCAGCCGAATATAGATTGGGATGCGGTTTATGCGCCCGCCTTTGAGGCGTATAAAAATCTCGAGAATACACTTAAAGATAGCCTTAACGAGACTATTTCCACTCTCCAGAAGAAAGGCCAGCAGGAAAAGCAAAGCTTGCAGACCTTCCTTGGTGGAGAGGAAGCAAAATACAACCAAGAGAAAGAACAAGCTGCTAAGGTGAAAGAGCAGGCCATTAACGAGGCTAAACAAGTAGCCCAGTTAGGGGAGACTAAGCAGAAAAACAAAGCCCAGCGGCTTATTTCTGCCGAGGAAGCCCGCACTCGCTCTGCTATCGAGGAAGCCCGCCGGGGTGCTGCTCAGGCCATGAGAGCAATGCAAGCTCTTTACGGTGCTAGCAGCTCTGCTGGACCTGCCTTCTCACAAATTGCGAGCGAGCAGGCACTGCGGAATATTGGCAAATATCGGCAAGAGCTTGGCAGATATGGCAAAGACATAAATAGCCAGTTGCAGGAAAACTTGGGCACTATTCAACAGGCGCTTCAGTCAACGGTGCAGAAAAACACTCTCGCTTACCAAAATACGGTGGGGAAGATTGATACTGCTCTGGAGAACTTGCGAAAGCAAATCCAAGACAAGATCAGCGAGGTGGATACCAATACGCAGGCGTTGATTGCTCAAGCACGGCAGACGTTGGCTCAGAAGCTAGCCCAGATTGGCCTGGAGCGAGGCACTCTGGAGACGCAGAAGGCGCAAAGGCGCATTGAAGCTCTCCGAGAGTATCAGCAACAGGTTCAACAGATCAAGAATAGTAATACCCAGTTCCTGCGGCAGCTTTACCTCCAGCAACAACAGGCAGAAAATGCCTTGCAACAAATGAAGGCAAAAGCTGCAGCCAGCTTTGTCAAGGCAAACATGCAGCCAGCCGGATTGACCTTGCCAGAAATGATGCTTGCTGCCCAGCGAGCTAACTTGCAAGTCAACCCAGAAGCATTCCAGCAGCTCTTACAGCAGGCGGTTATTGCCCAAGGAGGTCGGCTGACTAGCCCCGATGTTCTTCCTAAAGGTGTAATTTTCCAGCCAAGGAAGAAGAAAGAGGAAACTGCATTCAGCAGTACGCTGGACCTTACCGACCCCAAGACATGGGCAATACTTAGTCAACAGGCAGGAGGAGAGTAAACATGAGTCTGTTGGATATTTGGCGGCAGGCTGAAGAAGTGAAGCGACGCCTGGAGGGAGGCTTTAACACAGCCAGAGAAAACCTCCAGGCGTGGCGAAAAGTTGTCACGTCGCCTCAGGCGAGAAGCGACTATGCCCGCTATGTGGTGAAACCAACAGTGAAGAGGTTGGTCGAAAACGCGGGGAAAGAGTTCCAAGCTCAGCAGCAAGCTGAATTTGCACCGGTGCGCAATATTGTAAGACCATATATAAACAAGAAGATAAACGAGTGGCAAAACTACAACAAGGCATATACGCGGGCGTATCGGCAATATGGGGTTGAGGGGACATATCCACTCATTATCCCTCAGCAACCAAAAGTTGTTCAGTGGGCAATTCAAAAGATAAAGCCGCTTTCTATTCCCAAAGCAATGACCCCGCTGCCTTTTAACATCCCGATTGGGAAAATAGCTACCTCGTTTGCAGAGCAACCACCCGAGCTAGAGGCAGCCAGGCAGAAACTATTGGCAGGGAAACCAATTACTAAGCACGACATTCACGCCTCTAGAAACTACCTGTTAAATACAGCGGGGCTAATGTCAGGGGGACTGTCTGAAAGCCCCTTCCGTCTTAAGCCAGAGCAGATAGAGCAGATGATACGGGATATACGTGCTCAGAATATCGCCGACGCTGCTCGGGCGAAGGAAATCAGAGGTGTTTTTAACAGCGATTTCCTCCGCAAGGTAGGTAAGTTAAAGAGCATTGTTAATAGAGGGTTGTATGCCAACGGGGATGTAGAAACAGCCAGGCGTTCTCCCAAAATTGGTAAAGACATAAATATGGCCTTAGAACACATTCAAGAAATGTTGCCCTGGGTTAAAAGCGATGATGCGGCCTTCCAACTGCTAAAGGAATTTCCCACCCTCAAGGACACTCGGGTGAAGAGAACGCCAAAAGAAGAGGAGTTACGCAAAATACACAAAACTGTCCTGAGAGCATGGGCAGACTGGAAGAAGGAGTGGGGTACTATTGCTTCTCCCCGTGACCAAGAGAGAATGTATAACGCCTGGCATAAAGCAGTAATGAAGGGGACAATTAGCCCCACTGCTGCTACTAAACTAGGCTTTCGTGAGGCGACCAATATTGAAAAAGAGAAAGTAGGAAAACTATTTGCTCCTTGGTTCAGAAGTCCTGAGTATATCTTTGAGAAGATGGGGCACCACAAAGAGTGGGATGCCCTCAGGTGGGGGGAGGAAAAAATGAATAGTGTTATTGGCAAGAGTAGAACGATGTTTAACAAGTGGTGGGAAATGCTTGGGAAAGATGAGCAATCAAGTGAGAGGGTCTTCCGCTACCTCGATGGGGAAAAGATAAAACTTAATCCAAATGAATACAAAGTGGCACAAGAGGCAAGAGCCCTCTTGAATGTTTGGGCAGACAAGTTACACCTACCAAAAGAGCGGCGGATTACAAACTATATTCCCCATTTATTTGAAGAAGAGATTAAACGTGGCGAGCTATCTCCGCAACTGAGAAAAGTGCTCGAGTGGACAACTCCCCAAGGGAAAGTTGACCCATTCTTCTTGAAGCACCGTCTTGGAGCTACGGATTACAAGCGTGATTTGTTTGATGCTCTTGAGGCTTACACATACCAAGGGGCAAAGAAACTCTACCTAGAAAAACCCATGCAGAAAATGGCCAAATTGGTTGATAGGCTACCCGAGCAGGCAGCTAACTATGTTGACGATTTCTTGCGGGCTTACGCAGGGCGGCCGACAAAAGTAGAGAAAATTATTGAGGATAATGTCTTTGCCGCTCTCCCCAATAGCTGGAAGAACATCCTTGGCCCACGGCCATTGAGAGAGGTTGAAAGAGTAGCAACTACCCAGGTTTACCGAGGCCTTTTGGGAATGAACTTTACCGCAGCCTTGAGGAACTTGACCCAAGGTATCAACACATTCTCAAAGCTAGGAGCGAAATACACTGCCCTTGGCTATCGCCATTTATTGAGCGATGGGGCAGAAGAGTTGAAGCGCAACCACGTACTAGACGATATTATCATCGCTCAATACAGGAACGCTGGGTTCAGGGCAAAGCTACGGGCTCTGGATAAGGCTTTGTTTGCCCTTTTTGAACTGTCGGAGCGAATAAACAGAGGTGCTGCCTATTACGGTGCTAAGCAGATGTTTTTAGATAAAGGCTTACCAGAGAAAGAGGCTATAGAGGCTGCTAAGAGGGTGGTAAGAGACACTCAATTTGCTTACGGGAAATTACACTCACCCCTCATCTTCCAACAGCCAGGAATGCGATCGGTATTCCAGCTGTCAACCTTCCCCTTAAAGCAAGCAGAATTTGTGGGGGGCATGTTGAGACATAAGGAGTGGAGAGCGCTTGCCCGTTATATCATATCTAGTTTGGTGACTGTTTGGGGGTCAAAGAAAATCCTGGGTGGAATTATAAACCTGGATTACCCCGATGTGCTTTTCAAGAACCTTTTGCCAGGATTAGGGCCAATACCAACTGCGGTTGTTGCTCTCCATGAAGCAAAGGGGGCTAGGGGCAATGAGCGTAAATATTTAATTAAGAAGGTTGGCAGGCAAGTTGCTAAAATGTCTATTCCTGCGGGGGGACAAATAAGCAAGTCATATATTGGCCTAAAGGCATGGAAAGAGGGGGAAAGCAAGACTGCTACCGGTAAGCGACGTTTCTTAGTCAAAAAGAGCAGAGCTAATTTGATAAGAGCTGCGATAGGCGGTCAGTGGACTTTCCCAGAAGCAAGAGCTTACATTGAAGCTGGAGGAAAGCCCATGAGCAGAAGTAAGGCAATGTTCCAAAACTTGAGCCAGCTAAAGCCTGCTCAGGCGTCCGCCAAGATGAGATTTATTAAAAAGCAGAACCCAACTCTCTACCGGCAGATTAAACAGCAGGCAGTAAATAAGGCGCTTGGCTTGACCCCCGAGGAAGAGAAACTGCGGAACAAGAGGGTGTTTGATGGTAGCCGGGCAAGGGCAATCTACCAACAGATACAGAAGGCAAAAACGCCTGAGGAAAAGGCAACATTGGTGAAAAAATACACTCAGGCGGGTATCATAAATAAAACAGTAATGCAGCAGTTACAGATGTTAGTGACGGAGGGAAAATTGCAATGAACTGGTTATTGAAAGCATGGGAAGAGGCAGCCAACGCTGCTAAATCGTTGGGGCAAAGCGTAATAAACCACTTTACCACTTATCCCCCATTAGTAAGCCCTGTAGCAGATGACAATTGGGGAAGTAGTCCAACTCCTACACCAACTGCAGTGCCAACGCCAACACCCACCCCAACACCAATCCCCTGGTATGTAAAAAATGTTCCCATTGAGCAACGCCCCTATCATCAAGATATAGCCAAGGCTTGGGGGAACGCTGCGGGAATAGCCCACCAAATTTTGCGGTGGGTAGACCCTGTGACGGGGACAATTAGGGGAGAAAATGTCTCTTATATGAACGGACCAGAGATGGATAAACGCAACAAGGATGGTAGTACTGACCGTGGTTTATTTAGAATAAATTCGAGAACTTTCGCTGATTATATGAGACGTATGCCTAACAAGCTTCGGCAACTAGGCATTACCAATTGGGATGATATGCTCAATCCCCTCTTAAATGCTAGAATGGCCAGGCTCATTTATCACTATCAAGGGGCAGGTGCCTGGGTTGCTGCTCCACCGAGGTTAAAACGACGTCAATGAAGAGATACTTGATTAAAACTATGAAGAATGTTATAAGAAAGGTGATAGCCTTGTGCAAGAAACAGAGGCGTGGGAGTAAATTTTTGCTCCGCACGCCTTTTTTAATTGGTAAAGGAGGCAGGAAACAATGAAATATCCTAAAGTACCAACATCGAATTTTTGGTCAACATCCCTTAGTGCTTCTATTGACGATAGCGCTACAACCATTACTTTAGCAACCACATCGGGATTGCAAGCCCCAGGAAGGCTTATTATTGACCGAGAAGACGGTAATGGAAACGCAACGCCCAACAGTAGAGAAATAGTATATTTCACCGGAGTAAGTGGCAATGACATTACTGGAGTTACAAGGGGAGCTGATGGCTCTACCGCCCGCTCTCATAACGCAGGGGCTCTTGTAGAAGCTGTTCCAACAGTTGGTGATTTCTCGGATGCCCGGACTGTTTTCACCACGCAGCACGATGAAACAGGTATTCATACGAATATTACTGCCACCAGTATTGCTGTAAGTGGGAATGCTACTGTCAGCGGAATTGTAAACGTCCCCCAACTTGCCCTATCAAGCATTGCATCCATTGCTAATGTGCACACAACAGATATAATTGGGGCGAATGCTTCTATCACAACAATACATTCCAGCGACATCTTTAGTGCCGATGCCACTATTACCTCTGTCGCTAATATTAAAAATATTGCTCTAACTAGTGTTGCATCAGTCGCTATTCCCGAGTTCCACATTGGGAATAGCGAGGGAGATATTATCATACACCCTGGGGTGGGGAAGGCAGTTAAGATTGATACTATTAACGAAAGAACCCCCGCAAACGGAGTAACCGTGGACGGTGTTCTCTTAAAGGATAGCCAGGTAACTACCGATACTATCAACGAACAAACAGCTGGTGCTGGGGTAACGGTGGATGGATGTTTGATTAAAGACGGAGAAGCAGCAAAAGCTGCCCTCCTAGCCCCTCACCTTGTTAGGGTTACTCACTCCGCGGCACAGGATGTTGACGATACCACCGTCACCATATTAAGTTGGGATACGGATATATATGACACTGACAACTTTCATGATACCTCAACAAACAATAATCGAATAACTATTCCAACTGGCCTCGATGGATATTATCTGGTCGGGGCAGTGGTCCGTTATTCTGGTAACACAGATGGTGCTAGAGATATTCGTATTGAGAAAAATGGAACCAGAGTATGGTTGGGTCAAACGACATATCCGTCAACAACCACCGGAGCAGAGGTTTCAACATCAGTCGTACTTTATCTTGCGGCCGGTGACTATATTGAGGTGGCCGTATGGCAAAACTCAGGTTCAACATTAAAAATTGAGTCGGGTACAACTGGAGATTTATCAGGTTTCTGGGCGATTAGGCTAAGCGGATAGGCAAATGAGGGCTGAAGAGGTGATATGAGAAAGTTCATCCACGCCACCATGAAGCTGATAAACCGCTTAATTGGTTACAAGATTTGGCGCAAAGGCGAGGAGCCTAATATCTATGAAGAAAAGGAAGTTCACTAGTGCAATACCATACACCGAGTTTACGGTAGCGACGGGGAATTTTGACAAAACCCGCAAGCCGATAGACCGGATTGTCATTCACTCCACCGTTGCCACTGCCCAATCAGCCATCAATTGGTTTGGCAACCCTAAGGCAAAAGTATCAGCACACTATGTCATCGGTAATGACGGCAAACTTTACGCCGGACTAGAGGAATACTGGACAGCTTATCATGCTGGCAAATACTCTATGAACCAACGCAGCATCGGCATTGAGCATGAGTGGTATAAAGGCATTCACCCAAGCGACAAGCTTTACGAGACATCTGCTAAGTTGGTTGCCGACATTTGTAAGTTTTACAACATCCCTTGCGACAGAAAACACATTTTGGCTCACAAAGAGATAGTTAAGACAGCCTGCCCCAATGAGATTGATGTGGACAAGATAGTTGGGATGGCGGCTGACATATTAACAGAGAAAGACCCCCTTGCTGAATGCCTCAAACAACATGCTTATTTGATGGATTTGCTAGCCAAGAAAGACAAAGAGCTGGACAAAATCAAGAAACAATTAGGAAACTGCCAGCAAGAGCTGCAAAATTCCGAAACGGTGCGG
>JALTEL010000275.1 GCA_027073945.1 Caldifarciminota bacterium
TATCCACTTTCTTATCCCCGGAGGCGCAGGAGGCGGCTGGGATGGAACAGCTAGAGGCGTTGGAGAAGCTCTTAAAAAATCAGGCTTAGTGAAAAAAACATCGTTTGAAAATATGTCTGGTGGTGGCGGTGGTAAAGCAATAGCTTACATAATCAAAACTGCTCCGAAACAAAAAAATACTATGATGGTAAACTCAACTCCGATTGTTATCAGATCACTTCAGGGAGTTTTTCCCCAATCTTTTCGTGATTTAACATTGATAGCTTCTGTTATCGCAGATTATCAAGTATTAGCTGTCAGACCAGATTCTAAATACAAAAACTGGTCAGATGTATTGAAAGCTTTTAAAGCAAATCCTAAAAATATAAAAATTGCAGGTGGAAGTTCTCGTGGAAGTATGGATCACCTTGTGGCCGCACAAATTTTCCAAGCAGCAGGAGGAGATCCAAAATCAGTAAGATATGTTCCTTATGATGCAGGTGGTAAAGCACTTGCAGGATTATTGACTGGTGAAGTAGATGTACTTTCAACTGGTCTTGGTGAAGTTTTAGATAAACATAAAAAAGGTCAAGTTAGAATCATAGGTGTTACATCAAAAGAGCCATTTGAAGGCATTCCTTCATTTAAAAGCATGGGGGTAAATGCTTATTTTGCAAACTGGAGAGGTTTTTTTGGTGCTCCAAACTTGAGTCAAAAAAGAGTTGATGCTCTTAATGATGTTTTGAAAAAGATGTATGCAACACCTGAGTGGGAAGTGGTAAGAGCTAGGAATGGTTGGACAAATTTATATCAGCCGGGAGACAAATTTAGAGCATTCTTAATTAATCAAGAAAAAACTATCGGTTCATTGATGAAAGAGATGGGATTCTTGTAAAATTAAAAAACAGGGAGCTTTTGCTCCCTCTACATGTAAAGGAGGATAACGATGGCAAAAAACCGTATCGGTGCAATATTTTTTTTGATATTTTCAGCATTTTATTTTTATAAATCTTTTGATATACATTTATTGAAGGGTACATATTATGAGACTATGACCGCACAGACTTTTCCTTATTATCTGGGAATCTTAGGTATATTTATTTCAACTTTGATTTTAATTTTTTCATTTATAAAAATTGACAATAGTGATTTTTTAGACATGGAAAAATTAAGAACATATGATTTTAAAAAAGGTTTATATCTTGTTTTGGCTATGATATTTTATGGCTATACCATAAGAAGTTTGGGTTTTGTGATATCTACAATAATTTTTTTAATTTTGGGATTTAAAATACTAGAAGAAAAAAGTTGGAAAGTTATACTTTTAACATCATTTGGCATAAGTATTGTTTTTTGGCTACTTTTAACACAACTATTAGATATATATGTTGAAAATGGTGTAATATTTGAATACTTTTTAGGAGCGCAGTCATGATGGATGGTATTTGGCTCGGTATTACAACTGCACTGTCGGGATATAACATTTTTATGGTTGCTATCGGTGCATTCGCAGGAACTTTTATAGGTATGCTTCCAGGACTCGGGCCCATTTCTGCTATCGCTTTGATGATTCCGATTACTTATGGCATGGACCCCTCTTCTGCTTTGATTTTGATAGCAGGAGTTTATTATGGTGCTATTTTTGGTGGTTCAACCTCTTCTATACTCATAAATGCTCCAGGAGTCGCCGGAACAGTTGCGACATCATTTGACGGGTATCCCATGGCAAGACAGGGGCATGCAGGGAAAGCTCTGGCTATTGCTGCTTATGCATCATTTTCGGGGGGAACAATTGCTGCTATATTTTTGCTCATCGCAGCACCGGTACTAGCAAAGGTGTCACTAAGCTTTCAATCATCTGATTATTTTGCGTTGATGGTTTTAGGACTTACGGCAGTGGCCGCATTTGCAGGTAAAGGCAAATTTTTAAAAGCGGCGATTATGACTATTTTTGGATTAATGCTCGCAACTGTAGGAACAGATGCGGATAGTGGAGTATCAAGATATACTTTTGGAAATATGAATTTGATTGACGGTATTAGCTTTTTACTATTGGCCATGGCATCATTTGCACTTTCTGAAGCATTGATGAACATAATTGAAAATCAGAAAATAACCAAAGAGGAAAAAGAAGCACTAAAAAAAGAAATAGGAAGCTTGAAACTCACTAAAAAAGAAGTGAAAGAAATTATACCTGTGATTGGTCGCTCTTCAGTTCTAGGATTTTTTGTTGGAGTTCTACCCGGAGCCGGAGCTACAATAGCTTCGTTTCTGGCTTATGGCATGGAAAGAAGCATCGCAAGTGTAAAAGAAAAATTAAAGTTCGGAAAAGGAAGCATCAAAGGTTTAGCAGCACCAGAGAGTGCTAATAACGCTGCTTGCTCCGGCTCTTTTGTTCCTCTTTTGACTCTTGGAATTCCAGGAAGTGGCACAACGGCTGTTATTTTAGGTGCTTTAATATCTTATGGAATCCAACCGGGACCTACTTTATATACTGATCATCCTGCTCTTTTTTGGTCAGTGATAATATCTATGTATATTGGCAATATTATAC
>JALTEL010000276.1 GCA_027073945.1 Caldifarciminota bacterium
TATATAATGATTAGTAATAATTTATTAATATATTATACGTTTAATATAGCAACATCAAGCTAATTCGTGTATTGCATGAAAAAAATCTTTAATTACAAGGTGATATATCAACTCCGAAACTTGAGTTCAATGTATCGGAGGCATAGCACAACAACAGCTTAATGGCATCACGGTAAACCAGGATGGTATTGGCCGCAAGGCCTTTCTGGACCGGCAGGTAGTGGCTAAAGAAACGTTTTATGGGTTTGGCGATAATATGTGTCATTTTATTTGGCGGCAGAGACAGGATCGGGGGAAAAGGAATGTATTTTCAGCCAGAATTTCCTGACAGTGGCGGTGAAATAGATGTGCGGCATTGCTGGTATTGTGTCTAACAACAAGTCCATAGAAGAAAGGCGTTTAAATCGTCTGAAAGAGTCACTTGCCCATCGCGGGCCGGACGACCAGGGGCTGTGGATAAATGCGGATCAAACCGCGGGACTTGCGCACACTCGGCTCTCTATTATTGATTTGACTCAGTCCGGTCATCAGCCCATGCAAACGCCGGATGGCCGCTATGTTATTGTTTTTAATGGCGAGATATATAATTACCAAAGTCTAAGAAAAGAGATGGAGGATCAGGGCGAAGCTTTTATCTCCACAAGTGATACAGAGGTGCTGCTCAAACTATGGGCAAAAGAGGGTGTGCTGGCTCTTAAGCGCATCCGGGGAATGTTTTCCTTTGCACTATGGGATTCCCTGGAATCAAAACTCACTCTTGTCCGTGACCCGCTGGGAATCAAGCCTCTTTATTTTTCACAGTGTTCAAATGGCCTGGCTTTTGCTTCTGAGGCAAGAGCATTAAAAGCCGCTGGTTTTGCCGGTGAAATTGATCCCAGGGCTGTAGGGGCTTTTTTACAGCGGGGTTCAATCCCTGCACCTCTTAGTTTATATAAGGGGATTGAATGTCTTATGCCGGGTGAGTGGTTAGAATGGGAGCGGAATACAGGCAAAATTACACAGCAAATCTACTGGAGCTATGCAAAGCAGTTTGAAAGTAACATGCATAGCCGTGTGACAGATTATAGAGATGCAGTCAACCTGGCGCGTCAAGTCCTGATGGATTCGGTCAGAGCGCATCTTGTAAGCGATGTTCCAGTGGGCGCATTTTTAAGCGGAGGGATTGATTCGACCGCAGTAGTTTCCTTAATGCGCCAGGCGGGGCAGGATAATATAGCGACGTTTTCCATTGTCTTTGATGACAAAGATCTTGATGAATCTCATTATTCCCGGATAGCGGCGCAAACTTACAAGACCGAACATCATGAATGGAGGGTGAGTAAAAGCGAATTTCTTGATCTGAAAGATGAATTCATGGCAAACATGGATTCTCCGACCATTGACGGGCTCAACACCTGGATGGTTGCCCGTTTTGCCCGTAAAAACGGATTTAAGGTGGTGACTTCCGGCGTTGGCGGGGATGAGTTTTTTTATGGGTATGACGGCACGTTCCGGCAATTGCCTGCTCTGATGAAGTATATGGGAGTTGTCCCCGCCTGCATTAAGAAGGTATTTCTAAGAACTATGAGTTTTCCGTTTATTAGAAATACATGCACGGGTAAAATAAACAAGGCAGCATCCCTTGTTGAAGTTTCACCTGATCTTGGAAAAGGGTACTTGGCTTACAGAGGATTATTTTCAAGACATGAAGTAGAAGAACTTATTAGTAATAGGGATTTTGCGCATGAGGCCGCATCTGTTGATATGGCCGACTTTCTGCCGAAACTTCCTGAAGATACCGAAAATGAGCAAAAGATAAGTGTCCTCGAGACATCGTGCTATCTTGCAAGCCAGCTCCTGCCTGATTCTGACCGTTTCAGTATGGCGCACGCCCTTGAACTTCGTGTCCCTTTGGTGGATCGCATAGTGGCTGAGAATTTAAGCAGGATAAACCCAGAGCTTTTTTATGACCAAAAACACACGCCCAAGGCCCTGCTTGTCGAGGCTGTCGGAGATATACCTGATGAGATTGTCTATCGCAGGAAGCAGGGTTTTACATTGCCAATTGGGAGATGGATTAAAGACGAAGAATGGAAGCCCAAAAGCAGGATTTTGAATAAAGATGTCTGTAAAAGAATCAACAATGCTTTTCGCAGTGGCAATATGCATTGGTCGAGACCGTGGGCAGTTGAGGTGCTGGATAGTTATATGGAGAATATATGAATTATTTAAAAGAGATGGCCGATCAGGGATATAATCCTGACAGCATAGGACCATTTCACTACAAAATGATGCCATATTTGGCAAACCTTCTAAAGGTAAATCTAAGTGACCTTATTGTTGATATCGGCGCAGCTCAAGGTCATTGTGTTATACCTTTACAGAAGGCGGGTTATAATCGCATAGCCGTAGTAGATATTGATCCTTATAATTTTAATCTTTTTAAAGACCAATATCGCTTTGATTGCTATCAATGTGATGTCGAAAGAGAACCGCTTCCTTTTGGGAATGATACAGTAAAGTGGGTTATCAATTTTCATTTAATTGAGCATTTAAGCAATCCCCAGCGATTTTTGAAAGAAGTATTTCGTGTTTTAAAATCAGGGGGGGATAACTTTAGTTACTCCTGACTGGCGTAGACAGTATAAGACTTTTTACCGCGACCCGACTCATATACGGCCTTATGACAAAGAGAGCATATCAAGGCTTTTAAGGATGACGGGTTTTCAGAATGTCAGCACACTTTCGTGGGGCAGTGCTTATGGACTCGGACGCTTGCAGGCCTATAGATGGTATCCAAGGCTTGGAATGATAGGCAGAGACCTCCTGGCGGTGGCATACAAGTAACTCGTGAGAAATAGAGTGTGATCAAGATACAAATAGTCAAGGCGTTATATATCCTTTCTAACCTTTTTCTGAAGGCAGTCAGGAAAATTCTTTGGCCAGGGAAAAGACCTCTCACAGCAAAGGTAGTTTGTATCTACCGGATAGGGAATATCGGTGATATTATCTGCGCTCTGCCTGCCATGCATGCCATACGTCAGGCTTACCCTTCATCCCGCTTAATACTTCTGACTTCTCCGGGAAAGCGAGGCATGCCTGGCGCAAAGGAACTTCTCAGCGATGCGTCATGGCTGGATAAAATTATTGTTTATTATTCGGATGAAATCAATACAGTTAAAAAACAACTGGCATTCATCAAAAAATTGCGTAAAGAATCGATTGATGTCTGTTTTGAATTGCCTAATGACCTTGCAACCCTGCGGACCTCATTAAGAAATATGGTGGCTATTCGTCTGTGGGGCGTTTCATGGGGCTATGGCTGGAGAATCAGTACTATTCGTTGGAATGCCCGCTTACAGTCTGAAAATATAGATTTTCCTGATGAGGTGGACAGATTGTTAAGAGTGGTGGCAGAGGCTGGAATAGACACAAAAGAATGTCGTTTTCCCCTGCCCATAAGTGACAGCGACAGGCAAACCGTAAAAAAGCTGCTCGCGTCCTTTAATGATCCCCAAATTCCGACTATTGCAATAGCCCCTAGAGCAAAACGGCCTACAAACCGATGGCCTTTGGAACGGTTTGCGGTTGTTGCCACACACCTTAAACGGCAAAACACAAATATTATCTTGGTTGGAGGCGCCGGTGACAAACCTGCTTGTAACAAGGTTAATGACTTAAGCGGTAATGCGTGCCTGAATCTCGCAGGGGAAATCTCGTTGCTTGAATCTTGTGCTCTGCTTGAAAAGTGCCGATTTTTAATCGCAAACGACTCCGGCATCCAGCATCTTGCTGCGGCAGTAGATACTCAATGCATATCATTGTTTTCCGCGCGGGATATGCGAGGCAAATGGATACCTCATGGAAGCATTCACTCGGTAATAAGAAAATGGCCGGATTGCCACACCTGCTTTTTGGAAACATGTCCAAAAGACAATTTGTGTATGCGTATGATAAGTGCTGAAGAGGTCATAGAGGTAATAGATGAAAAACTCAAAACCGTTTAAACTTGCTTATTTTGTTACCCACCCCATCCAGTACCAGGCCCCGTTGCTGCGGATGCTGGCATCAAGGCCAGAAATAGATTTAAAGGTGTTCTTCCTTAGTGATCTATCTGTCAAATCATTTAAAGATAAAGGCTTTGGGGTTGCCGTAAAGTGGGACGTTCCGCTTCTGGACGGTTACAGGCATGAATTTCTGCCACGCATACGGGATAGAGGCACGATTGGATTTTCAGACCCTCTTGTCTACGGAGTAGGCCAAGCTCTCAGAGTTAATCAATGGGATGCTGTCTGGTTTCATGGATATGCCCACTATGCTTTATTATGGGGGATCTGGATGGCTGTGCGCTTGAAAATTCCTGTTTTTTTCAGAGCAGAGTCTAATCTTGTTTGCACCTCTCGTGGGATGCTAAAGGATTGTTTCATCCGATGGCTCCTAAGACACAGTTCAGCCCTTCTATGGATAAGCAGTGATAATCGGGATTATTATCTGCATTACGGTGCAAGTGAAAAACAGCTGTTCTTTGTTCCCTATGCCGTGGATAACCAACATTTCCGCAAGAGGTCTGAGGAAGCAAAAGAACAAGTACCAGCCTTGAAGCGAGAGCTTGGCCTATCAGAGGACCTTCCTGTAATTTTGTATGCAGGAAAGCTCCTCAAGCGAAAGAATCCCATGTTGCTTTTGCAAGCCTATCGCCTTCTCTCCCAGGACGGTAAGACTCCCCCTCTTACCTATCTGATCTACGTTGGTGACGGTGAAGAACGATCCACCTTGGGAAAAAGCATTGTTGACCTTGGATGGCAAAGTCATGTCAAGGTGTTGGGTTTTAAGAACCAATCTCAATTACCACTTTACTATACCCTCTGTGATTTGTTTGTCGTGCCATCTCACAAAGAGCCCTTTGGTTTGGTGATCAATGAGGCCATGAATGCCGGGAAGGCGATTATCAGCACAAATGAAGTGGGAGCTAGCCGAGATTTGGTACATGAAGGGCGAAATGGGTTTGTGGTTCCAGCAGGAGATGTAAGGGCTTTATCAGAAGCGTTGAGAAGGGCTATATCAGATAAAAAGAGATTACAACAGATGGGTTCTGAGAGCCTGAAGATTATAGACAAATGGAGTTTTGAGCAGGACGTAGAGGGCATTATGCAGGCATTGCATGCTGTAAGGAGAATGTAATGATAAACTGGTCAGGGATAAGTAGCAGCACAGCTTTTGGCAGATTTTTGAGGCTTCCCCTTCGATTTATCCCCAAAAATTTATGGTTGCCTATTCTTCAAGGTCCGATGAAGGGGATGCGCTGGATCAGCGGAAGTAGCACAGCAGGGTGCTGGCTTGGGAGCTATGAACTTGCCAATCAGGAGGCACATCAGCGTATTATAAGACCTGGGATGACTGTCTTTGATATTGGTGCGAATGTCGGGTTTTATTCGCTTTTTTTCTCCAGGCTTGTAGGGGAAAGGGGACAGGTTATGGCCTTTGAACCATTTGCGGAAAATGTTTCGTATCTTTTGCGCCATATCAGGAAAAACAATTGCAGAAATATTCAAGTATACCAAACGGCCGTGTCAGATAAGATCGGGCTGGCACAATTTTTTGCTGGTTCGAGCCGTTCTACTGGCACGATTCTTGAGACCCAACCCAACCCAACCCTCTCTTACTATGTACCTGTGATTTCATTGGATGACCTGATTGAAAGATATGGCATACCTGTCCCAGATGTCATAAAAATGGACGTGGAGGGTGCAGAAAGCGAAGTACTTTTGGGCGGTCGCTCTTTGATGGAGAAAAGCGGGCCAATCTGGTTTATATCACTGCATGGAGAAGATCAGAAGCGGAAATGCAGGGAAATACTGTACTCATTCTCATACGATATTTTTTGCCTTAGTGGGCAAAAGATCGATCTAAGGGAACGGCTGATAGAAGACGATATTTATGCCGTGAAGAGGAAATAATGTCGTGAACATACTCTTTGTCGGCGATTTAAATGAACATACAAGATCATTTCAGCGTTTCAGGGCACTCAAGGAGCTAGGGCACGAGGTTATGGGCCTTAGCTTTGTTCCCATTGGGTTCAAGCCTGGAATAAGCAAGTCGGATTCTATAATTGATAGGGTATGCAACAAACTTGGTTATCCCTTGGACAAAATGGGCGTAAATAAAAAGATTGTCAATCATTTAGGTTCTCAAGATTTTGACTTACTCTGGATAGAAAAGGGGTTGATGATTCGGCCTTTCACATTAAGACAAGTAAAAAGGCTTCATCCTACTACAAAAATTATTTCCTATACAGAAGATGATATGTTTGCGAGGCATAATCAGTCTGCATATTATAGGGGCTGTTTGTCTTTATATGATGTGGTTTTCACGACAAAGAGCTACAACTCTCATCCTGAAGAGTTGCCGTCATTAGGAGCAAAAAGGGTTGTCTTTGTAGATAAGGCTTTTGATAAACATACTCATCGCCCCCTTCCAATAACTGATGAAGATAGAGAAAGGTTGGGGGCTGATGTTGGATTTATCGGTACATTTGAGCAAGATAGAGCCGAAAAAATGTTATTTTTGGCCAAAAATGGGGTACCTGTTCGAATTTGGGGTAATGGTTGGTCTGGGTGGGTCAATAAACATGCCAAACTAAGGGTTGAAAACCGTCCGATTTATGGAGATGACTATATTAAAGCAATTTGTGCCACGAAAATTAATCTATGTTTTCTGCGAAAGATGAATCGTGACCTGCAAACTGACAGGACAATGGAAATCCCAGCCTGTGGAGCCTTTATGCTGGCAGAAAGAACTGTCGAGCATCAAAGGCTTTTTGAAGAAGGTAGGGAAGCGGCCTTTTTTGATCCAAATAACCCCCACGAACTACTGGAAAAAGTCAGATACTACCTTAAGCATGGTCAGGTGCGTAATGCTATAGCTAAGGCGGGGCGGGAGAGATGCTTAAATAGCGGATACAGTCATCATGAGCGGTTGAGATTTATGTTGAAGGTCATAAAAGATGAAATTTAAATTAAAGTTAAAGAGTCCTCGACGTTTTCTGTGGATTTGATATATAGTTTATATCAAATCCACAGAAAACTAATCTATGATAAGATGCGCATTTTGGTTATAACTCCTTATTACTACCCAGCCTTAATCTATGGGGGTCCATCATTTTCGATCTATTACCTTGTCCAGGGACTGGCAAAAAGCGGCGTGTATGTTAAAGTCTTGACTACCAATGCCAATGGTATGCATAACCTTGATACTCCTCCAGGAAAAAATTTGCTAGTTGGAGGGGTCCCTACAGAATATCATTCCTTATCCTCATTTCCCACGAGTCGGTATTTTTTCAGCGGTTCATTGAAAGAGGCCATAAGAAGGCACATTCATAACGTTGATCTTGCACATATCCAAGGCACTTTTGTTTACCCTACTTTAATAGCAGCAAGAGAATCGTGGCTAGCTGGTAAACCTTTTATCGTTACCCCACGGGGTGGCTGGGATCCCTGGTCCTTAAAGCAAAAACGGCTTAAAAAGAAGTTGTATTTTGAAGTATTCGAAAGGAGATGGATAAACCGGGCTACTGCTATCCATTATACTACTGAGGCTGAAAAGGAACTTGCTGCTACGTTGGATGTAAGGGCACCCAGTTTTGTAGTCCCCAATGCTGTATCCCTAGAACCCCTGAACTCGGAAAATGCTCCCCAGGCATTTCGCAGACGTTGGGGTATCCCATTAGAAGCCCCTGTACTTCTTTTCTTGGGCCGCATCCATCCTAAAAAAGGGATAGACTTTCTGCTTTCAACATTTGCCAATTTATATCATTTGTTGCCAGAGGTACGGCTGATAATTGCTGGACCAGATGCTGAAGGCTTTGGAAAGCGCTACAAAAAGTTGGCTGTTTCTTTAGGGATAATGGATAGTATCGTCTGGACCGGTCCGATTTCTGGTCCTGAGAAGACGGCATGTTACTATGCTGCAGATATTTTTGTACTTCCCAGCTATCAGGAGAACTTTGGCATGACAGTAGCTGAGGCGATGTTTTGTCAGCTTCCAGTTCTGATCTCGCCGGGAGTAAATCTGGCAGATTTTGGGGCAGCAAAGGGGTCAGGCATCGAAAGTAGAAATTAATCTTAATGACGTTCCTTTTACTGAACCGAAGGAGAGCAAATCTTTATTCTTGGTAATTATCCGCAAATTACATAGATTAAAACAACTAACTTGAATAATTTTTAATCTGCGAGAATCTGCGTAATCTGCGGATAAATATATTATAGTCTTTGAAGGTGAAAAATTTGCAAAAGAGAATGATCTTAAACTATTAAACTAACTCCGTCCCCTACTCCTCCCATCATGGGCGGATGTTTCTGAAAAAACGTCTCAAATCTTATTTAACCGGGCAAGGGTATAATTGAATTTGATATTGTTGGCGAATTGCTGTACGAATGAATTATTCATGGCATCCCCTAATTTT
>JALTEL010000277.1 GCA_027073945.1 Caldifarciminota bacterium
AGTCTATTAGAACAGCAGAAAAATCATCTCATAGAAAAAGCAGGTGATAGAGTAAGAAGTATGTTCCCGTGGTCTAAAAACACTGGGAAAAAGAAATAAAAAATTTTTTAAGGAGGAGGTAAAAATATGCGAAAATTTATTAGCATTTTCTTAGTGATTGTTTTAGTTATTGGTGTGTTTGCTATTGGCCTTACAGGATGTAGTAAACCAAAAGCGCAACCAAAACAACCTGTTTACAAATCAAGAGTGATTAAGCTTGCCGATGTTGTAAATGAGAAGGATTCATTTAATGTTGCTGCTGTAAAATTTAAAGAAGTTGTAGAAAAAGAAAGTGGTGGTAAGATAAAAATCGAGATACATCCTAATGCTGAATTGGGTGACGAAAGAACCCTGATAGAAGGTATGCAGCAAGGTACAATAGATATGGGTATAATTACAGATGGACCTATTGCTAACTTCCTTCCAGAGATTGCCGTTTTTGAAATGCCTTTTCTATTTGGTACACCTGATGAAGCATATCATATTTTGGATGGACCAATCGGACAGAAGGTTTTGAATGATTTAGAGAAGGTTAACCTTCATGGCCTTGCATTTGCTGAGAGGGGATTCAGAAATCTTACAAATAGCAAAAGACCTGTAAAGACTGCTGACAATGTTAAAGGATTGAAGATAAGAGTAATGGAGAACCCCCTTTATGTAGATACATTTAAAGCATTGGGAGCAAATGCGGTGCCTATGGCTTGGGGTGATTGCCTTACGGCTCTTAAACAAGGAACAATTGATGGGCAGGAAAACCCTGTTGTCGTTATTTATGCCTTTAAACTCTGGGAGTCTCAGAAATATATGACTATGGACAGGCATACTTATGCTCCAGCTACAATTCTAACGAGTTTGAAACTCTGGAAATCTCTTACACCGGAGGAACAAAAACTCTTTACAAAAGCAGCTGATGAAGCAAGAGATACTGCAAGAAAGTATGATAACGATAATGAAGCGGTACAACTGAAGGAGATAAAGAAGCATATGCAGGTAATAGAAAATCCTGATTTAGCATCTTTCAGAGAAGCAGTAAAACCTGTATACGAAAAATATGGACCTAAGTTTGGAGATCTTCTCGCTCAGATTCAAGATGAATTGAAAAAATATAGGGGAGAAAAGTGATTGCAGTAAAGTAACAGCTATGTGTAGGGAGCAGTCTTCGGTGTATTAACTGCTCCCCTCGCTATTACATCTACATCATTTAGGAGGGAAGAATGCGAAAGAGGTTGTGTGAAAGGCTTGAGAGTACAGCAGATTTAATAGATTCCGTGATAAGTAAGTTTGTGTTGTTTCTTCTTCTTGTAATGTTAGTTGTGATAAATTTACAAATCATATCAAGAGAGTTTTTTACAGCATTCTCCTGGACAGAGGAGTTTTCAAGATATCTTCTTGTATGGGTCAGTTTTTTTGCTACAACTATCGCTTATAGAAAAGGTGCACATATTGCCATCACCTTTGTAGTAAAATCATTTAGGAAAAAACACAGGCAAATCATTAAGTTTATAATGGATTTATTCTCTGCAGTATTCTTCATTATCATGATCTACTATGGCTTTAAAATGATTTCCATGGAAATTTACCAGAAATCTCCTGCTATGCAGATTCCTATGCAGGTAGTATATCTTTGTATTCCTCTTACTGGTATCATTATGCTATATTATGTTTTAATTGAAATCTTGAAATTTAACTTTAGGGAGGAAGAAAGCAAATGAGCGCTGGCATTGTATTTTTACTGTTATTCACTACATTCAGTTTATTTTTGATCTTTGGTATGCCCATAGCAATCGCTATAGGTACTTCTTCTTTTATTATTCTTCTTTTAGGAAAAATACCGTTAGTTATTGTTCCCCAGAGAATGTTTGCAGGTATGGATTCGTTTGCCTTGATTGCAGTACCTTTCTTCATTTTAGCAGGAGATTTAATGTCAGAGGGGAAGACATCTGAATTAATAATGGATTTTGTTGAGTCGTTACTTAGTTTTTTAAGAGGTGCACTTTGGCCCGTTGCAGTACTTACTGCTATGGTTTTTGCAGGCATCTCTGGTTCTTCTGCAGCAGATACTGCTGCAGTAGCGGGTGCGCTGATCCCCGAATTGGAAAGAAGAAAATACGATAGGGATTTTTCTTCTGCTCTTATAGCAAGCGCAGGAAGTATAGGAATAGTAATTCCTCCGTCCGTACCAATGATTCTCTACGCATTTATTACATATGCTTCTGTTTCTAAATTATTTCTTAATGGTTTTATCCCTGGTACTTTGATGGGTGTCGCTTTAGTAGCTATTGCATTAAGAAAAGCCTACAAAGAGCATTACGCAGGAGGTGGCAAATTTTCTTTTAAAAATATTTGGGCTACATTTAGAATAGCAATTTGGGGACTATTAACACCTATCGTTATTTTAGGAGGTATTTTCTCAGGGAAATTTACACCTTCTGAGTCTGCAGTAATAGCAGTGGATTGGGCTATTATTGTTTCACTTTATATTTACAG
>JALTEL010000278.1 GCA_027073945.1 Caldifarciminota bacterium
GAGTTTGCGATTCGCATGCCCTTGGAGACAATATAAATTACAGCGAGCTTCCGGAATTCGTAGAACTTGTAAGGGGATACCCCAGGCCTTTTTATATGATGCAGGGCATAGACAGTAGTTTTGATGCAGTATTTTTGGTGGGTTATCATGCCCCTGTTGGTACATGGTTGGGTATGATGGACCATACGTATTCCTCGTTTAGTTTTTATAATGTCCGCATTAACGGGATTAGAGTCGGGGAAGCCGAGATAAATGCCCTTGTCGCCGCTAAGTACGGTGTACCTGTTACTTTTATATCGGGGGACAGGGCATTACACGATTTCTCGGTCAAAAACTTTCCTGATACGGTTTTTGTTATGACAAAAGAAGGCATATCAAGATATGCAGGATTACTGTATAATGCAAAAAAGATGAAGGATAAAATCATAAGTGGTGCAGAAACTGCCGTTAGAAAGGCTAAATCTGTTAAGCCTGCAGATTTTATCAAGAAACCGTTTACTATTTCCATTGATTTTACGGATACGCTCAAGGCAGACCTCGCATGCATGATGCCGGGAGCTATAAGAACAGAAGGAAGGACCTGTGAATTTAAAAGCAGTGATATTGAAGAGATATACAGATTTATGATTTCTGCCACAATGCTGGGATGGGTTTCAAAGAATCTATAGATAACCTGCTTGAACAGGATATTAGATATTTAAAAGGAGTCGGACCGAAGAAATCGATAAGTCTGCACAGGCTGGGTGTTAAAACCGTAAGAGACCTGTTTTTTTTGCTTCCTAAAAGGTATGAAGACAGGAAAAATATCGTTGCTATTAAAGATATAATGGTAGGTGAGACTTTCACAATTCAGGGAACAATCACGTTGAAAGGAAGGAGGCGTATATTCGGTAAAAAGGGCTTTGGCATAATTGTTGATGACGGCACGTCATGGGTTGAGGTGATTTTTTTGGTGCCCTCAATGTTCAGCCATTTTAAGCTGGGTGAAAAAATCATACTCACGGGTAAGGTATCTTATGATAGATATTATAAGAAAAAGATTATAATACATCCCGAATACGCCATACTTGGAAAATCGGAAAGAGAAGAACTGGTTGCCGGTTTGATTGTCCCCGTGTATCCGCAGACAGAGGGGATTGACAGTAAGTTTATAAGAAAACTTGTCTATGATCTGTTGAGGCATGTGCCGGATTTTGAGGATGTTGTCCCTGTTGAGTTGAGAAAAAAGAGAGGGCTTCTGGAGTTCAAAGATGCAATTGCCAAGATTCATTTTCCAGATACGCTTGAAGAAGCAAAAGCTGCAAGGAAAACCCTATCATATCATGAACTATTTGATTTTTTTTACAGACTGAAGGCTATAAGTGACAGGAAAAACAACGGAGTTGTATTCGGGCATAAGAGGCATTTGAGTTCAAAATTCATAAAGAATTTACCGTTTAAATTGACAGGAGCGCAAAAGAAGGTTATAGGGGAAATTGACAGGGACCTTATGGGAGCAAGCCCTATGAGAAGGCTACTGCAGGGAGATGTCGGGTCAGGAAAAACCGTGGTCGCACTCTATGCCATGCTTCGTTCAGTGGAATCGGGATATCAGGCCGCATATATGGCACCTACGGAATCTCTGTCCGAACAGGTGTACATTGTTGTAACCAATTTTTTGAGAGATATACCAGTTAGCGTGAAGTTGCTGACCGGAAAGACCTCTTTGAGTGAAAAAAAAGCCATTACAAAAGATTTGAGGGAAAATAAAATTGACATAGTTATAGGTACGCATGCAGTTATACAAAAAGATGTGGATTTCAGCAGGCTGGGCATAGCAATTGTGGACGAGCAGCACAGATTTGGTGTTGTACAGAGACAAAAGATTCTAAAGAAAAGCGGGGAAAAAGTGGCCAATTTTCTTTTGATGACAGCAACCCCTATTCCGAGAAGTCTTGCACTGACGCTTTACGGAGACCTTGAACTGTCTATAATTGATGAGATGCCCCCCGGCAGAAGAAACATCAATACGAGTTTAAAATTTGAAGACCAGAGAGAGAGCCTGTACAAATGGGTATTTAGCAAGGTTGACAGAGAGAATCTTGCTTATGTTGTGGCCCCTGTTATAGAGAAGACGGATTTTTCAGAAGAAATGGGTATAAGACCTGTTGTTGAGTTATTTGATTACCTCACAAAAATAAAGCCTGATGCGGTTTCCATAGGACTTTTACATGGCAGAATGAAGACAGAGGAAAAAAGAAAGGCAATGCAAAAATTCAGGGACGGAGAATACAACGTACTTGTGTCTACCACTGTTATAGAGGTGGGCATTGATGTGTCAAATGCCATTATAATGGTTATTGAACATGCTGATAGGTTTGGACTGGCACAGCTTCACCAGCTTAGAGGGAGAGTAGGGAGAAGCGACAAGAAATCATACTGCGTGTTGGTGACTTCAGGCAAGACTCAGGATACGTCAATTGCAAGACTCAAAAGTTTTGCGGCTATCAGCGATGGTTTTAAACTTGCGGAAGAAGATTTGAAGATGCGCGGCCCGGGGGAATTCCTGGGTACCAGGCAGCACGGATATACGGGTTTTAAAGCGGTTGATTTTTACAGGGACAGGGATATTATTGCATGGGCAAGGAGTGATGTGAATGATGTGAAGGCAGCGCGTATTGCCGTGACAGAGAAAGAAAAAAAGCTTCTTTTGGATTTGCTTTCAAAGATGAATGAGGAGGATTCCTATGTGGCGTAAAAGTTTGATATTTCTGATGTTTTTTATGGCATGCAATAGCGGTCCTGAAAATAAGATAAAGAAGAAAAAGTATATGGTGGCGCTTGTACAGGATAATTTTGACAGTGATGCGATTTTTCTGTCCAGCATGCTGGCTGATACTTTTTACACACCTTTCCCCGACCCTGTGTTTACAATAGACCCTTACCACACTGACCAATTTGAGCAGGATGCCGGTTATAGATACGTTATCATATTGTCCACACCCGAAGTTCCGTCTTATGCTTATTTTAAACTTGCTTTCCCTGATAAAGGCGCAGGTCTTTTTGTACGTCGCAATGTATTTGCCAGAGGCGATTACATAGTTGGCTTGAACGCGCCCAAAATCTCTCTTATGCACACGTATATTGAGAGGTATAAGGATTCAATATTCAATTTATTGATGGATAATTACAAAAAAGAGCTCAGAAAAGTAGTTTACTTTATAGGAAAAAACAAGTGGATGATTAAGGAAATAAGCAGGGACTATCCGTTTACCGTGCAGATACCAGGAGGGTGGACGTACATACAAAAAGATTCAATAATATTAAAGAAGAGGGATTTTTTGGCTATCACAAAACACTATCCCGAGCGTTTTATGTTTTTCTACATGTCCCCTGTAAGGGAGAATGTGTCTCCCGCGGAGATTATGGATATCAGGGATTCGCTTGCGAGATTGTATTACAATGGAGACAGCTTGCAGAGGGGCAGCATGAGGGCGAAAAAGTTTAAATTTAAGGGGTTATACAATGCTTACAAGCTAATCGGGGTGTGGAGCAATGATAAGGAATTTACCGGCGGTCCCTGTGAAATCATTGCATTCAACACCAGTTCCAGATTCTTTATGATAGACATGGGTGTATTTGCACCGGAAAAGAGAAGAAAGTCGCAGTATCTTTTGAGAATGGAGATAATAGCCGCAAGTTTGAATTTCAAATAATGGAAAAAAGGCTGTCAATACTTTTTGCCACGGAGCATTTTGTCCCTCTTATAGGAGGAATTTCCGAGCATGTTTACCATCTGTCGCATGAACTTGCAAAACTGGGGCACAGGATTACAATACTTGCACCTCATTATTACAAAAGGGGCTATACAGACAATGGTAGCAGGCAGATATATGTTGATGTTATGAGAGTCGGCAGGGCAGTGTTCTTGCCATTTAACGGTTCACTCACGCCCGTAACATATACGCCGCATTCCATAAGGCAAATATCGTACATACTGAAACAGGGTGAATTTGATATCGTGCATGCGCAGGGCTCAATAGTGCCGACCATACCGTTTGTGTCTGTCTATCTCTCGAAATACCGCACTGTGAGCACCTTTCATGCCACGCATGGGACATCTCTGGGGTACAAAATGTTCAGGAACTTAATGGGAAAAGCCTACTATAAATTGGACGGAAGGATAGCCGTGTCCGAGACTGCGAAAAATACGATTAATGCCCATTTTCCCGGTAGGGAGATTGAAATAATACCAAACGGAATAGATACTGAGCAGTATTCTCCCCAAAAACCGCCACTTCCGAAATTCAAAAGCATAAAAAAGAGAAAAATACTTTTTGTGGGTAGATTGGAGTGGAGAAAGGGCATTGATATCATGATAAATGCTTTTAAGATATTCTGCAGAAGGTATTCAGATACCGTTCTCATTGTTGTGGGGGACGGTCCCCTTATGTCAAAGGCGAGGAAGATGAGCAGAGGCTTGCCTGTTGTATTTGAGGGGGCGGTATCGCAGGAATTTTTACCTTTTTATTACAGAAGTGCCGATGTTTTTGTTGCGCCGTCTGTAGGGGGTGAGAGTTTTGGCATTGTGATTGCCGAGGCAATGGCTGCTTCTGTCCCGGTGGTGGTTTCCGATATAGAGGGATACAAAAGATTGGTACGGGCATATAAAACAGGTATGGTTTTTAAAAATAGCGATGCCTTTGACCTTGCTGCAAAATTGGAAATTGTATTAAATAATAGAGACTATGCCCTAAAACTGGCTCAAAATGCAAGGCAATATGTTATTGAAAATTATAAATGGTCAAAAATAGCGAAAAAAACAGCAGCATATTACTATAAAATCATCGGGCAAAAGAGTAAGTGAGGTACAAGCCGTTTCGAAAACAGGTGTGGCAGGAGCGAATTGTTATCAGGTTTGCAGGAACAGTAATTGCGCTTTATAATATTAAACAAATACAAAAAAAGGAGAAAACATGGAAAATGTTGAACTGATACCGCTTGAGTTATTGTTTGGAGATGCCGAGGTATTGTATGTTAAGATATCTCCGGAAGGTAGATACGTGAGCTATGTTTCGGACTATGAAGGTTACAAAAATATATGGATATTGGACAGAAAAACAGGCGAAAAATGGCCTCTTACCAGAGATAAGGAATATGAAGCAATATGGTATAAGTGGCTGTGGACGGACGATTATCTCCTTTATTTTCAGGACAGACACGGAGATGAGAATTATCGCATTTACAGAATGGATATAAAGAAAAACGCCAGTCCTGTGTTACTCACACCTGACGAGGATATACAAACGACTATTCTCCGCTACAATCCGAAGCGCAGGGACAATGTGCTGATTACAATGAACAGAAGAGACAGAAGGTATTTTGATGTGTATGAACTTAATGTGAAAACCGGGGAAATAGCAAAGGTTATGGAAAATTCCATGGGAGCAGTGGAATTCGTGGCAGATGAAAATTACAGGGTGCGGTCTTATACCATTTCAAAGAAAGACGGCGGCATGGGTATTTACATTTTAAACAATGGCAAATGGGAGCTGTTCCTTGATGTCCCGCAGGAAGATGAAATGACAACCGGCATTGTGGAGATAAGGAACGATAATATTTATATGGTGAGTAGTATAGGGCGCGATAAAGCTGCACTTTTAAAGGTAGGTGCAAGTGATTTTGCGGAAAAAATTATCTATGAAGATGATGAATACGATGTAAGCGGAAATATAATATTTCCTTTTTACGAAAAAGAACCCGAAGCCGTGATGGTTGTCAAAGATAGGCCTCAATGGCAGGTGTTAAACCCACTGTATACAAAGGAATATGCACTACTTTCGGATAATGATTCAGGGGTATTTATTAGTGCCAACTCACGAACACTGAATGGGGATATATGGTGTGTCACCTACGAAGGAGATAGGCAGTCCGAGCATTACTATCTTTATCACAGAAAAGATAAAAAGCTTGAGTTTCTGTTTAAAAGTCGTCCCAAATTGGAGGAGTACCCGCTTTCTGCAATGAAGCCCATAACATACAGGTCCAGGGACGGACTCGTCATCCATGGCTACCTTACTCTTCCGGTAGGAAAGAGCCCGCACAATCTTCCTGTTGTTGTCATGCCTCATGGGGGGCCATGGTACAGGAGCATGTGGGGTTATCGCTCGGACGTTCAATGGCTTGCAAACAGAGGATATGCGGTATTTCAGCCGAATTTCAGGGGCTCAACAGGATACGGCAAGGCGTTTGTTAATGCAGGAGACAGGGAATGGGGCGGAAAAATGCAGGATGACATTACAGACGGAGTGAAATGGTTGATAGAAAAGGGTATTGCAAATCCGAAGCGCATTGCTATATTCGGAGGTTCATATGGAGGATATGCCACTCTGGCAGGGCTTGCATTTACGCCTGAGCTTTACAGGGTTGGTATTGACCTCTTTGGTGTTTCCAATATTATTACGTTTATGGAGAGTATTCCTCCATACTGGACTCCACTTTTGAGTATGCTTTACAAGAGAATAGGACATCCCCAAAAAGATAAGGAATTTTTAAAGCAAAGGTCACCGCTTTTCAAAGCAGACAGCATAAGGGTGCCGCTCCTTGTGGGGCAGGGCAAGAATGATGTAAGGGTCAAAAGAGAAGAGAGCTTGAGAATAGTTTCCACATTGAAAGACAGGGGCATTCCTGTGGAATACATAGAATATCCGGATGAAGGTCATGGCTTTGTGAAAGCAAGGAATAAGCTTGATTTCTACAGGCATGCAGAAGAATTTTTGAATAAATATATGAAGGACTCTTGAGGAATGTTTTTGTCCTGTACATTTGTTCTATGAGCCTTACACCCTATTTGTCACAAACAGGGTCTGCTTGAGCTAACCTATAAAATGCATTATAATTTTGTCAATATAGAGGTGTGTTATTTTTAACATGTGTCCGACGGAGAAAATATATAAAAGAAGGCTTATTACAATGAAGCAGGTTATTTACACGCCAGAGAATATAAAAAATGAACAATAATGAACGATTGGATTTAACATTTATCACAAATGAGGCAGGACATAACCTTAAAGAAAGATTTGAAGTTTTAGTAAAGGGCTCACGATTTTTTGATTGTCTTGTGGGTTATTTCTATACAAGCGGCTTTTACTCAATTTATAAATCATTGGAAAGTACGGAAAAGATAAGGATTCTTATTGGAATCGGAACCTCACAGGAAACATACGATTTGTTCGAATCAGCGAAGAAAAATAGACAGCAAATGCTGCAATTTTCTCACTCTGAGACTAAGAAAAGGCTTGAAGAAATAGTGGAAAAAGAGATGGAAGATTCTGAGGATAGCCGGGAGGTAGAAGAGGGAATTTATAAATTTATAGAATGGATAAAAAGCGGAAAATTAGAAATAAGGGCGTATCCCTCTCAAAATATCCACGCAAAATTATATATAATGACTCTGCAAAACCAAGTAATCCCGGGAATTGTTATTACCGGCTCCAGCAATTTTACTCAGGCAGGGCTTATTGATAATCTTGAATTTAATGTGGAGTTGAGAAGAACAGAAGACTATAAATTTGCAAAACAAAAATTTGAGGAGTTATGGAAAGACGCGGTTGATATAAGTGAAAAATATATACAAACTGTTAGAACTAAAACCTGGTTGAATCAGAATATCAGTCCATATGAATTATATTTAAAATTTTTGTATGAATACTTCAAAAATGAGTTATCTGTTACAGATAAAATTTTTATAAAACATTCCCCACAGGATTTTAGAAAATACGAATATCAGGACCAGGCTGTGTTAAATGCAAAAAAGATTTTAGAAGAATATGGAGGGGTTTTTATCTCGGATGTGGTAGGATTAGGCAAAACCTATATTACTGCTATGCTTGTGCTCCAACTTCCCCCTCTATCTGAAGAACGTTATAAAACCCTTGTTATTGCACCTCCTGCCTTACTCAATAAAAATAATCCTGGTTCCTGGACAAATGTATTTTCTGATTTTCATATTCCTGCCGAATTTGAGTCTGTTGGGAAACTTGATTCAATATTAAACAGAGGAGTTGATAAATATGCAAATATTATAATAGATGAAGCACATCGTTTTAGAACAGAAACAACAATAGGTTATGAGAAGTTGGCTCAAATTTGTCGTGGAGGGAGAGTTATACTTGTTACTGCCACACCATATAATAATTCTCCGAAGGATATATTAAATCAAATCAAACTTTTTCAAAAAACACGCAAGAGCACCATACCAAATCTTCCTGATTTGGAAAGATTTTTCAATAGACTCAATGAGAAATTAAAAAAGGTTAATAGGCAGGAAGACTATGCCGGATATCTTAAAGTGGTGAAAGCAAATGCAAAGGAAATTAGAGAGAAGGTTTTGAA
>JALTEL010000279.1 GCA_027073945.1 Caldifarciminota bacterium
TTTCTTTCCATCATCCACAACAACAACGTAATTAGTGTTGTATTGCTCCATTTTCTCCTTTACCAAATCCACACTATCGTTAACGTTAACAGACGGAAAATCTCTTTCAATCCATGGACTTAATTCACCAAGCAAATATTCCGATGTTTTCCCTATTATCTTCTCTGCATCTGCAAATAAAGGGTCAGTAATATTACTTCTAATGGCATCAAGAATGAAATTATATGGCGTTGACAGCCAACCGTCCATTTTCTGCATTTCCGCGTTTAATTTCCCAACCAATTTTTCTACTGTTTCCGCATTATTAGCTGGCAATTCTCCCAATGCCTTTATGCTTGAATCCCGAAGGTAACTCTCCAAACCTGCCAGCGGCTTGCCGGGAAGGCGATCATTTACAGATTCTACCAGATCGGCAGCTTCATCTAAACTGTTAAATTTTAACTTTCCCAAGAAAAATTCCGTTCTAGAAATCGCCTCATCTAATTTAATAGCGGCAGGCATTACCGCTCCCGACAAAGCCTGGGATACTTCTCCAATGGGAATTATCCATTTTTGCAACGCTTTATTAACTTGATTAACAGCGCCCTGTTCTCTTTTTGCCAGTTCTTCTTCCGAAGGCAAAATTTTCCCCACTACTATAGATAATGCTCGCTCTTTAATTTTTTGCGGAAAAAGGAGAACTTCAGAAATAAAATGGCCCGTTCCCGTAGCCGCATCTTTCTCTATTTGCGCTTGGGTAGCAAAGATAAGCCCTGCCGCCGCCAAGTCATTGGCCCTTTTTGAAGCTTCTTTTTTACTTTTTTCTGTTGCCGCCAAATTATCCTTAAGCCTACTATTTTCTTCTTTAAGATTTCCGTTTTCTCCCTGAATATCTGCCAGCTGCCTTGTTAACTCTTCATTCTTCCGCCGTGACGTTTCCAATAAACCAAGTAACTTCGTTACTCTTTCATCGTTTAAATCGCCCTCGGGAAATGAGATGTGCCCTTGCGCTTCCACCTTGCCCGCCGCTGGCTGAGAAGAGGACAAACCAAAATATCTTGCCACTGCCTCCAATGTCCTTCCGGCAGCTTTTATTTGAGGACCAAATATTACCCCTCCGGTAAGACCACCGCCAAGAAATACAATGTCGCGCCGAGTCCATAATTTGCCAGAAGATTGGGGTAAATTATTGACAACCACATTTATCGGAGGCTCTGAAGCTCTTGCCTCGTCCCGTAATTGGGAATTTTCTACCCTTGAGTCGGGCGCGGCCATTATTGGTTTCCTCTCTTCTAAGGCCATATTAATAGTAATATAGCATATAATATAAGACTTTGTCAAAATTACCATCTTTGCATGGTGTCCCTTTTTGTCTATTTTTGCAATTTGGCAAAAAACGTTTATAATAATTACTATGATTGAAGCTTTTTCACTTCCAGGGGATCTCGAACCACTAATTGGAAACACTCTTGTGGCCAAATTTGTTTTTGCAAAGGATGCTGATTTTACTGACACTAATTTCGGGCAAGAATTAGCAAGAGGCTGGATATCCCTTGAAAATTATTGGCGGCAAGAAGAAATGCCCGTCGAAGAAATGATACGGCAAAGAGAACTATGGGTTAAGAGTCTCATGGGTACACTGGCTCAAAGCCAAAACCGGTTGTTTGCGGGGACCTTTAACCACAATCCCGAGCTAGGTAAAAAAATTCTGGGCTCTCTCTGGATGGCAGCTCAAGAAGTCAAGCCCCAAGACTTGGACATGCTCGAACCTTATCTAGATGACTTAATTAGACAATATCTTGTCCCTGTTGACTTTGATACCACCAGAGAAAAAGCAAATATAGTAACCGGCATCGTCACCATAATAACCCTCCAATGGGGAGCTTGTGTCGCCTCGGCCAACAACCACCGTATATCTACCGAAGCTAATGGTTTTGAAAATAAAGGAACATCTCTTAATGGCATAGATCTTTACGAAACCCCCGGAGAGAGCGACGAAAATCCTTCCCGAGAACCACCTTCCGCGTTTGCGGATTTTATTAATGCTTTAGATTTCGAATAGGACAAAGCTCGACATCCTCAGTAATAACAAACCTTCATTTATAAAAAATTCGCTTCCTGTCAAAAATTCTAAACTTTCCCCACTCCATTAGCCGGCAAGTTATGTTGTTTGTTGTTTGTCGTTTGTTGGCATCCCCTAGCACTAAGAAATTGCTGGCAACAAATTTTGTTTTTAACTTTCAGCCCTAGGCTTTAGGCTTAGAGGGCAACTCTACCGGCGTGGATGCTATAATTGGCCATGGTATTCTTCGGCTCCAGCCCCTATTCCATCCCCATCCTCAACGCCATTCTCAAAAGCGGCCTCAAACCATTGGTAATCACCGTCCCCGACCGCCCCCAGGGACGCGGCTTGAAAATGAAGCCCAATCAATTGGCCCAACTGGCCGCCAAGCAACGCCTGAATATTATCAAGCCGGCCTCGTTGAAAAAAGAGAGACTGAGCCCAACCGAGCTGTCTTCAATCAGCCGCCAC
>JALTEL010000280.1 GCA_027073945.1 Caldifarciminota bacterium
CGTGTTCCTCATATAAGGAATGGACGAGGAAGCTTGCTCCCATCTCCGGATGGTATGCGAAACCTGATGCCCCTGAGTAATGCGGTTTTCTCTCAGGTTCAGGTGTTTCATTTAATAAATCTGAAAAGGCTTCGATCGTGAAGCCATTTCTTCTATCTTTAAAGAGTTCCATAGGTTCTCCTCCTTTCCCTGCCTGCCAAGCGGTCAGGTCTTACGGGGTTTCAATTCCTTATAGGTTGACTACAAATGAAGAGGCGGGGACTGTGCCCCACCTATCTTTTTGTTAATTAGTACTAAGGATTTTCATATTCTTAACCTCTCTGGCAATATCTATACGGACATCGTCTTTACCGTATCCTTCTGCAACAATGTCCGTATACTCCACTTCTGCAATGAAAAATGCTTCATTTTTATCATATCCGTTTTCTTTGAATATATTCACAGCATCTTCTCTGCTAACGAAAATAGAGAAGCCTGAAGGGTAACTTACATCACTATCCACAAATGGGTATATCCTTCCGTGGACGTATTCTTTTCCTGTGAATACGTTGTCTAAACATTTTGTATAGATTACTCCTGCGTATCTATACAAAATCTTGTATCCAACTCTCTTTTCCTTGAGAGGTGGATTGAATTCTCTTATAACCTTCCTTAACTTCATTATTCTTCCACCTCCTCTCCGTAAACGAGAAGACTCACCAAGAAAAAGGTAAGCCCGTAATACTTTACAATGTGTTCTATAAATCCTTCTTCGCTCCAGTATTCGTTACCATGATTCTGATTATCATACCTGAAAAAACTAAACTTATTTTCAGGTTGATAACCTTTAAAGAATTTCATAGGATGACTGTTTAATTGCACAATCCACCCTTCTTCAACTTTCTTAATCTTCGCACCCCACTTCTTTTCAAAGAGTTCATGAACTGCTTTATTAAGCTCTTCATCAGGTGCTACCTTTATTGACTGGACATTGTGTTGCCCTAACCAATAAAGGTTATTGCCTTCATTTCTGAAGGCATCAATGATAAAGATTTTTTCTTTCATTTTTGTCGCCTCCTATTTTTCAGCCTATTATTTTGACAATTAATTATGGTAATATGCCAAAGCATAGATGTATAATGGCATATTATTTTTCTTTACAAAGTCGTACAATTCCTTTGCAGACAGGAATTTCCCATCCACAAAGAAAAAGAGGTTTTTGTTACGGATTTTAGGAGAAACCTCTTCAATTTTGAAAATTTCTCCTTTGCCAGAAATTCCTGTGTATCCGAATACCTCATCGGCTTCGGGAACCACAGGAACAGAAACTGTAACATATTTCATACATTTCATTCTCTCACGCAGGTAATCGCCTGCATAAGAGAAGCCACAATAATCGCAGCCAAATTTTTCTTCGGCTGTTTTTTCAAAAGCTTCATACTCTTTGTAGCTTTCCCCCCACCATTTGTGGGGGTCTTTCGTGGTGGAAATTAAAAAGCCATAAAATGTCATTCTATCTACCTCCTCTTCCCCTGCCTGCCTTTTTGCAAAGGTTCAGGACTTACGGGGCTGTCTGCATTTATCTCCGCAGGCGGGATCTTAACGGTTTCTATCCCTCGCTCAGAGAGAAGAAACCGTTAATGTGTCCTTTTTCATCCCGACGCGTGTCACCTATGGCGAACACGTCAGGTCTGCTATCTCCGACAGCTTGTTTTACTGCCAAAGATACGATGAAAATCTTATTTTCATCAGCTTCTGGAAGGTTCTCAACTTCCAAAAGCTTTTTTGTAATTACCGGGATTCGCCCGATCGTCGTATTGACGAATCCCGTATTCTTCTTTACCTCCTTACATCTGGCAATAATGCCAGATGGAGGAATAACTTCTTCGCTTCCATCTTCCCGCACATAAGTAAGTTTATGCGGGGTGAGATTTACTATTTCCAGAGGCTTCTTTTCAAAAGCCTCAAGTTCTTTATTTGCGTATCTCTCGGCGCCTGCATCGGCGTCAAGTTCATCGTATTGTAGTAAGAGAGTGTTCCTCCAACTCTCTTTTGCAGTTTCATAGAACTTTTTGTATAGTTTGTTCATCTTTTATCCTCCTCTACTTCAATAGAATCAGCGCTCTTTGTAATTCAAGAGCATCAATTCTACTTTGTATTTCACCAAGAATCATCTTCTTGGTGTTTTCTTTAATCTCCGCCCAATGTTCGGAGATTATCTCTTTTTGCTGCGGCATCTCTTCAAACGCCTTTAATACGGCGTTTTTGTCGAAGATGTCAAAATTGACGTCTTCGACAGTAACGTAGGCGCAATCTTCGCCCACAATCAATCTTATAGCGGGGATAGGTTCGTTATCGTAACCTCTCCCTACCTCTTTCTTGATATACATCATTTTTATCCTCCTCTATTCTATTTTTTACTCCTCCCGTCCTGGCGGGCGGTTCGCCCGAGCCGGCCGTCCGACAGGACAGTATTTTTATCTCAAATTCTTAACTCTTTTAAGATTTAAGTATATGGTGTCCCTATTACTT
>JALTEL010000281.1 GCA_027073945.1 Caldifarciminota bacterium
CCGTTTTTGTGATAGATACCATCTACCAATACAGCTACGGACAATCTATTTATTTTACCCACTGGCATCACCATTTTAGTGACGACTCGGTTTATTTCATAATTAATTGTTTCATCTTTTTCTTCCTGTTTTGCAGGATAGGAATTATTAGTCTTCTTCTTTATAGGGCTAACAGTACTTTGGCCACCATTGATAGGCGCATATGATATTTTGCTTCTACGATGTAAACTCCTTGCTACTTGAACATCAGGATCATAGACCTCTTTTGTCTCTTCTACAGAATTAAAATCTAGATCTGCAGATACCCTTGCAACAACATTTCCTTGGCCTACTACTTTTTCCAACATGGTCTGGATTCTGTCAGCCATTTCTCGTTCTACGCTCTCTTGATATTCTCTCTGTGAATCGGTTATTTTCGAGGACTGAGATCCGGTCTGTAGCTTTGATAAAATGTTTCCATCACTACCAACTATTGTTACCTCTCCCGGCTGAAGTCCTTCCACACTGCTTGCCACAAGGTGAGCTATTCCATCTATCTGAGATGTCCCTAACCTCCTGCCTGGTTTCAATTTTATAATAACCGAGGCCGTTGGTTTCTCCTGTTCCTTGACAAAAAGAGACTTTTTGGGCAAAACGATATGGACTCTGCTGTATTGAATTTCGTCTAAACTATCAATCGTGCGCGATAGCTCTCCTTGAAGCGCCCTTTGATAATTTATTCGCTGCACAAATTCTGTAGCACCAAAATTCTTTTTATCGAATATTTCAAAACCCACTCCTCCGCCTTGAGGCAGGCCCAAAGATGCCAGGTCAAGCCTTAATTCAGAAACGTGCTCAGAAGGGACCAATATAGAATCGCCTGTAGAGCCTAACTTGTAAGAAATCCCTTTCTCTTGCAATTTGGCTATGATCTTCTCTGTATCCTCAGCAGAAAGATTAGAAAAAAGTACCCTATAGTCCTCCTGATTAACAAAAGCGACAAATACCCCTATACTGACCAAGCTGGCAGCAACGACAATAATGATGGATAATCTCTTCGAAGGACTTAATGCCTTAAAGGCTTTCCATAACTTAGAAAAAAATTGAAACAAGAAATCCATATTCCACCGTATTATCCTTACGGATTAATCCAAAATTATGCGGTTTTTCTCTGCGTCCTCTGTGTCTCGAGTGAGCAGTGCAAACGGGCAGTAAATCAGGATAACCATTCACGTCCCCGGCCAGCGGTAGCCTTTTGAAGGGTTTCAGTACGGATTAATAGACAGAGTGCCCTGATCTTGTGCATCAAGCGATGCTCCTGAAACCCTGAAGAAGGCTACCGCTGGCCGGAGAGAATGTGAACGCTTACAAATCAGGTTTATACCTGCATTCGCATAACCTCCTGATAAGCCTCTAATATCTTATTCCTTACTTGCATCATTGTCCTGAAAGAAATGCTTGCCTTCTCCAATGCAATCATTGCCTCATGAATACTTCCTGAATCTTTCAACTCTACCTTTGAGATAGCACTGTCCGCATCTAGTTGAAGCTTATTGATTTCTTGGACTTTATTTTTTAAGAGATCAGCAAAAGAAACATTACTCTTAGTTGCTTTATTAGTTTCCTTTTGAGGAGTTAAAGCTAGCGAATCTCCCTGAATTAACACATTATTCATACCAAAAACCCCCTTTAGAGACTAAAGACTTAATATTTCCCCAATTCTAAAGCCTTAACTGCCATACTCTTTGCTGCATTAAATGCTGTAACACAAGCTTCATATGCCCTATTTGTCATAATCATATCCGACATTTCAACAACTCTGTTTATCGCAGGCATAGCCACAAAACCCCTCTTGTTTGCATCTGGATGACTTGGATCAAAGACCATTTTTTTACTCTTTTTATCTTCTACAACACCATCTACTTTTACTATTCGCAGGGCATCTGTTAGATCATCCTCAAAATCACTCTTTATAGGTTCGGATGAAAAAACAACCACTTTCCTTTTATATGGTCCTCCCTCTGGCGTCCGTGTCGTATTAATATTGGCAAGATTTGATATAATCACATCCATTTTTGCCCTTTGAGCCGCAAGCCCTGATCCGCAGATCCGAAAAGCTGCCAAGAAATCCATTCTATTTCGCCTCCCTTAAGACACTGTCTAATTCCTTGAATTTTATTGCCATTAACTCCACAGTAAGATTATACATAAGAGTATTTTCTGCCAATTTTCCCATTTCATTATCAATCTTGACTGGCCTCTCAGTGTTAATTACTTCAAATTTCTTTTCAGATAATTCAGATAAATGTCTTTTGTCAGCTTTGCTCATAGATATTTCTCTTCCATTACTAACAAGATCCTCTAGTTGTTTTTTAAAAATGAGCTCCTTTGTCTTATAGCCTGGTGTATCTATATTCGCAATATTTGAAGCTATCACTTTATTTCTCTCTGATCGAAAATCTAAAATTGCAGATAGCATATCTATAGTTTTGCCAAATAATATATCCATATTAAAATCTCATCCTGTTCAA
>JALTEL010000282.1 GCA_027073945.1 Caldifarciminota bacterium
CCTACCGGAGAGTTTTGAACTGACAATTGATGTGTCCCTGTGCAATAAGACAAAGTTCAACAGATTTCTCAAACAGATAAAGGCACTTCCCTATATCTCTGATATATTTGTTGAAGGGAAAGTTTTTCCAAATTTATTGAATTTATTAAAAATTATATGGATAATTTTCTGGATAAACCTTATAATATTTATAATAATTTTGCTTGAGACATCAAAAGGAGCTATGCGCACTTCACTTGAAAAGAAGATAAATTTGCTAAAAGTATACAATTTTTTGGGTGGGGCGCCACAGGATATCTTAATCCCGTTCCAGACAACAGCATTTCTTTTTGTTATGTCAGGAAGTATTCTCGCCTCTGTTTTTTTCTATTTGCCTTTTGTCTATTTGAGGTTTGACTGGTGGCTTTTATTGATTGCTCCTTTTATAGCGGGGTTTATCAGCATGATAATGGCACGGGACGAAGTAGAATCTTATTTATGATGAAGTCATTTATAATACTGTTAATTATAACAGGTTCAATATCAACTTATAGAAAAAAACTGAACAGAATGCAAAGGAAGTTGTATATTGCTAAAATGAGAGTCAAGAATTTGAGAAAAAAAAGAGAAGGTGTGGAAGATGAGCTCGGGTACCTGAATGAACGTGAAAGTGCTATAACCGCGCTTCTGTCCGTATTGAACGAAGGTATTGAGCAAACAACGGATGATATTGACAGTCTGGACCAGGAGATATCTCATATGGAGTATAAGTTAAAGAAAAAACAGAATCAGATTAAATCGGGGTTAATTTTTCTTTACAAGATTTCATCTATTAAGAGTATTCCTGCATTTTATCTTTTTCTCCCTGAAAAAGAAGAAGAGAGAAGAAAAATATTAGATCTGAATCTATTTATAAAAAGGACTATTGAAACACAGAGAAAACTTTACGATAGAATTCTTGCTGAATATGAGGACTTAAAATCGGCGAAAGATTTGAAAAATAATAATTTGACAATGCTTTTGTCCATGAGAGATGAAGAAGATATTGAAAAGCTCGAATTGAGAAAAGTAAAACAACAGAAACGGACGTATCTTAAAAATTTGAAAGGGAATGAAGCTGTTGAGAGTAAGAAAGTAAGGAAATTGGTCAGCGCTATCAAAAAAATGGAAAGTTTAATAGCACGTCTTGAAGCAGAGAGAGAGGCACGTAGAAAGAGAATCGGGCAATCAGCCGTTAAACCCACGGGGAATTATCCCTGGCCACTTGTTGGCAGGGTGGTTTCCTATTATGGAACCGTTTGGCACCCTGCGTATAAGACAAGGGTTAAAAATAATGGCATTGACATAAAAGGAGACTATAATGCCCCGGTTAAAACAATTGAAAAAGGTGAAGTTATCTATGCCGACAATTTTATGGGATATGGGAATACCGTTATAATTGACCATGGAGGATTTTTAAGCGTTTATGCACAACTGGGAGGCATTTCCGTCAAAAAAGGTGGGCATGTGTACAGAGGAGAAGTTATAGGCGTTACCGGGAATAGATTCAGCAATTTCGGCTCAATTCTGCATTTTGAAATAAGAATACATGGAAAAGCTGTTAACCCGTTACATTACCTCGGACGGAAATAATTTTTCTTTTCATTCCCGATTGGTTTTGCTTGATTTTCAAAGTAATCTGCGGAATTATTTGAATATTGGAACGTTTGGAAATATAATATAAATATGATTAAAGGCATTCTATTTGATCTTGATAATACACTTGTCGATTTTATGAAAATGAAAGAAGAGGCAGTAAAGGCTGCAGTCGATTGCATGATAGATGCGGGTTTGCCTATGAGCATGAAAGAAGCATACGACAAGATATTTGAAATATACTGGAAGGAGGGTATTGAAGACCAGAAGATATTTAACAAGTTTCTCTTACAGACGATGGGTTCGGTGGATAACAGAATACTTGCCTCAGGTATAGTGGGATACAGAAAGGCAAAAGAAGGGACTTTGGTATTATACCCGCATGTTTATAAGACCCTTCTTGAATTGTTAAAGATGGGGAAAAAGCTGGCTGTTGTGTCCGATGCCCCTGCACTTCAGGCCTGGACAAGATTGGCGCAAACGGGACTTATACATTTTTTTGAAGTTGTTGTTACACTTGAAGATACCGGGAAGAGAAAACCCGACCCCGAGCCTTTCAGAATTGCGCTCAAGAAAATGGGTGCCCGTCCTTCAGATGTTGTATATATAGGAGATTGGCCGGAAAGAGACATAGCAGGTGCCAGAGAGGTGGGTATGGTGTCTGTTTTCGCCAGATATGGGGATACATTTAACACAAAGAATTCAGGTGCGGATTTTGAAGTGAATGATATAGAGAAGCTCCTTGAAATTGTGCATAAACTTGATGAAGATGAAGGCAGTAGAGTTATCTGATTATCTGAACGGTGAGTTAATTGGGTCTCCGGATATTTCTGTAAGAAAACCCGTTCCACTAACAGACGCCGGTGAAGGTGATACAACAATACTCTGGGATAATCACCTTGATCTGGATAAAAAGGTGTGTATTTTGGTATCGAATAGAAGGCCAGTGAATCTTAAGTACGATGCACTTATCGTTGTTAAAGATGTTAGAGAGGCGTTTATCAGGATATTGAAGGCGTTTGCTCCTGTTTCCCCAAAGAGAGCCGTTGCTACTGCTTTTTCGTATATTGCGGAAGATGCATTTGTTGACAAAAATGCCACATTGCTCCCTTTTGTGCATATCGAGTCCGGGGTCAAAATAGAAAAAGGTGTCTACATATCTCCTTTTGTTTTCATTGGTGAAGGTAGTGTTGTTGGCGAAGGCACGTTTATTTATCCTCATGTGTTTATCGGGCGTGATGTTATTATAGGCAAAAACAATATTGTACATGCGGGTGCATCCATTGGGGCGGATGGCTTTGGTTTTGAAAAAAATAAAGATGGGTATGTAAAGATTCCGCAGATTGGCGGTATTAAGATAGGAGATAATTGCGAGATAGGTGCAAACAGTACAGTTGACAGAGCGACAATAGGATATACAATTATAGAGGATGGTGTCAAATTGGATGATCAGGTGCATATAGGTCATAACTGCAGAATTAAAAAGCACACTGTTGTTGCGGGTCAGAGCGGTATAGCCGGCAGCAGTAGTGTTGGTGAATGGGTTATGCTTGCTGGACAGGTTGGAATTGCAGATCATCTTAATATAGCTGATAGAACTATTATAATGGCGAAATCAGGTGTGTCAAAAAATACTGAACCCGGAAAGATCTACATGGGCTATTTTGCCAGGGAAAGAAGGGAGTATTTAAAAGAGCGGGCCAATCTTCGTAAATTGCCGGAGTTGATTAAAAAGCTTGAGGCCCTGGAGAAAAAACTTGAAGAAAAAAACCCTTAATAAAGCTTTTAAAAAGAGTGGCAGGGGACTTCACACTGGAAAATTTGCGCATTTGAGGGTTGAGCCTTCTCAAGATGGCATGATAAAATTCATCAGGCAGAACACAGGTAGTATTATACATGCCCATTATAAAAACGTTGTGGATACAAAAAGAGGCGTAACACTTGCTAATGAGGAATGGTCTGTCCGCACCGTTGAACATTTACTTTCAGCATTGTACGGTATGGGAGTTGACAGTTGTAATATATTTATTGACGGAGAGGAAGTGCCTGCTCTTGACGGCAGTAGTCTGGAATTTGCAGATATAATATCTGATATTGGGCTTTTGGAACTTGACGAGGAACTGAACCCTGTTACCATTAAAGGCAGCATCCGCATGGATTTCTCAGGTGCATATATCGAAGTATCGGAACATCCAGATGGTAGAATATGCTGTAGTATAGAATTCAACGAATCTGCCATTGGAACACAGCATTTTTGTGTTGATCAAACCCCTACGAATTATATCAAAGAGATTGCGCCTGCAAGGACATTTATACAATTAAGAGATGTTGAACATGTACTGAAAATGGGTAAGGCAAAAGGAGGTTCCCTTGAGAATACAGTTGTGTATGATAATGGAGGTGTATACAAAAATATGCCTCTTAGATTTACTGATGAGCCTGTCAGGCATAAAATACTTGATTTAATAGGAGATTTTGCACTGCTTGGAAGGAGAATAAAGGGTAGCATAACGGCCTACAGAACGGGTCATACGGAACATATAACATTTTTGAAAAAAGGAGGTTTTGACAGATGAAGGAATTTGATATTCTGGGTATACTTGATGTTATGCCGCACAGATACCCTTTTTTGCTTGTTGATAGAATTGTTGAGTTGACCGAAGAGCGGGTTAAAGGCTACAAAAATATAACATTTAATGAACCCTTTTTTCAAGGTCACTTCCCGGGTAAGCCTGTAATGCCAGGTGTTTTAATTGTTGAAGCAATGGCACAGACAGGTGGTTTCTTGCTGCTAAACAGAGTAGAAAACCCTGATAAAAAATTACTGTTTTTCAGCGGCATTGATGGAGTCAGATTTAAAAGGCCTGTGGTACCGGGAGATAAACTGGTTTTTGAGCTGTGGCTTGTCAGGTTTGGTGGAAGAGTTGCTAAAATGGAAGGCAAGGCTTCGGTTGATGGGGAGTTGGCTGCGAAAGGCACATTCCTGGCTAATATTGTTGACAGATGAATAAAATAGATAGCAGGGCTATTATAGGTAAAGAAGTTAAATTTGGTGAAAATATTGAAATAGAGGCATTTGCATCTATAACAGGAAAGGTCGAAATTAGAGATGGTACAAGAATTGGTCAGGGAGCTATAATAAAGGGGCCTGCTACAATTGGGATAAACAACAATATTTATCCTTATGCTACAATAGGGTTTGAGCCTCAGGATTATGCGTTTAAAGAAAGCGAAAACTCCGGTGTGGTTATAGGGAATAACAACATTATAAGAGAGTTTACAACCATTCACAGGGCTACAGGTGCGGATGCGATTACTGAAGTAGGAAACAATAATCTTATTATGGCTTATGCACATCTTGCTCATAATGTCAGGGTAGGGTCAAATACTATAATTGTAAATGGGGCGCAGTTGGGTGGATATGTAGAAGTGGAAGACTATGCCTATATATCCTCTCTTGTTGCAATTCATCAGTTTTCCAGAGTGGGTAAGTATGCTATAATTGGGGGAGTTGCAAGGGTTACAAGAGATATACTTCCCTTTTTCATGGCTGTTGGTGTGCCTGTGAGAATGGTAGGTTTGAATTTGGTAGGTTTGAGAAGAAACAAATTTGGTTCAGATAGAATTAATAATATAAAAAAGGCATTCAAAATCATTTACATGCAGGGCTTGTCTATTAAATCTGCCATGGAAAAGCTTGCTGATGAATTTCCTTCTGATCCGGATATTGCATGTATAATAGAATTTGTTAAAAAAACAAAGAGGGGCATAACAAAAAAATATGGCACAGAAGAATAATCATAGAATCAGATTCGGAGTAGTCGGAGTTGGATACTTGGGCCAACATCATGCAAGAATACTTTCCAGATTATCCAATGTAGAGCTCGTAGGTGTTTACGATATTGATGTAAAGAGGGGGCAGGAAATAGCAAAACAGTATAATACCAGGAATTTCCCTTCTCTTTATTCCCTGCTTGATGAAGTTGAAGCGGTAAACTGCGCGGTTCCCACTGGATATCATTATGAAGTAGGCAGGGACATTTTAGAGAGAGGTAAACATTTGCTGCTTGAAAAACCGATGGCTATGGACAGCAAAGAATCATTAAAATTAATTGAGATTGCAAAGGACAAAGATATAAAATTTCAGATAGGACATATTGAAAGGTTCAACCCCGCTACAATAGCGGCAATACCCTATATAAAAGAGCCGAAATACGCGGAGGTTCACAGGATTTCTCTGTTTAATCCGAGAGGTACGGATGTGGATGTTGTTCTTGACCTTATGATTCACGATATAGATTTGATTTTAAAGTTTTTCGGTAAGGAGCCCGTTAATATTCAGGCGGCCGGAGTGAGTGTTATAACAGATAAAATAGATATGGCAAACGTAAGATTTGAATTTAACAACGGAGAAGTGGTTAATCTAACCTCTTCTCGTGCAGCTATGAAGAAAAAAAGGAAAATGAGAATTTTCCAGAAAAACAGTTATATAGGCATAGACTTTATGGATAGAAGAGTTGAATATTTTAAGCAAGAAGATTCCGGAGAAATACTCCCATATTTTCCCGTTGTAAGGAACAAAGAACCTTTGAAGGAGGAAATTAAGAGCTTTGTAAATGCGATATTGAAAGACACGGAAGTAAGCGTACCAGCCTATGAGGCATATAGATCCGTTGTTATCGCAGAAAGAATAATGGATAAAATCCAGAGGCGATTGCAGCAGCACAGTTTTTAACGTATGGGACTTTTTAAAATCCACAGTAAATATGCTCCGACAGGAGACCAGATAACGGCAATTTCCGATCTCACAGAAGGAATTACTGCTGGTAAAAGATTCCAGGTGTTGCTTGGTGTGACCGGCTCAGGGAAGACATTTACAATAGCGAATGTAATAAATAATGTTGAAAAGCCCACAATTATCATTTCGCATAACAAAACCCTTGCAGCTCAGCTATATGGTGAACTTAAACAACTTTTTCCTGATAATGCTGTGGAGTATTTTATATCCTACTATGATTATTATCAGCCAGAGGCATATATACCAACAACAGATACGTACATTTCAAAGGATGCGGACATAAATGAGAACATAGAAAGGCTCAGATTGAGAGCCACAACAGCTTTGCTTGAACGTCGCGATGTTATTGTTATAGCATCTGTCTCTGCAATATATGGACTTGGTGAGCCCGGAGAACTGAAAAAGTTCTTTCTATCAATTAGTATGGGCGAAGAAATTCAGAGGGACACTTTTATTGAAAAACTCATAAACATGCAGTATAAAAGAAATGACATGACTTTGATACCCGGCAATTTCAGGGTCAGGGGTGAAGTAATTGATATAGTGCCACCTTATGCAGAGCGTGCTATTCGAATAATTTTCGATGGGGATATTGTCAGTAAAATCGAGGAATTTGAGCCCATGACAAGAAAGAGAAAAGCTTACAGAGAAATTGTTTATTTTTATCCTGCAAGCCATTGGCTTACATCAAAAGAGAGAATAAACAAAGCCATCGAGTCAATTGAAGAAGAACTCGAGAAAAGAATAAAAGAGTTTAGAGATCAAGGGAAATTGATAGAAGCTCAGAGAATCGAACAGAGAACAAGGTTTGATATAGCCATGCTGAAAGAGACGGGACATGTACAGGGTATTGAAAATTATTCAAGGCATTTGTCAGGCAGGTCCCCGGGATCAAGACCTGCTTGTCTTCTGGATTATTTCCCTTCCGATTATCTCACAATCATTGATGAGTCCCATGTTACAATACCACAGTTAAAAGCAATGTACAGAGGAGATCTGTCCAGAAAACTCACGCTTGTTGAACATGGCTTCAGATTGCCCAGTGCGCTCGATAACAGACCCCTTAAGTTTGAAGAATTCATGGATATAGTCAATCAGGTTATTTTCATGTCTGCAACGCCTGGTCCATTTGAGCTTGGGCTTGTCAGGGGAAAGGTTGTTGAACAAATAGTCCGTCCTACAGGTGTTGTTGACCCTGAAATCATTGTAAGAAAAGCAGAGAATCAGGCAGAGGATATTGTTATGGAAATTGAAAAGAGGACAAAAAAAGGAGAAAGGGTACTTGTGACAACCATTACAAAGCGAATGGCAGAACACCTTGCGGATTATTTGCTGAAGTTCGGGATAAAAGTTACCTATATGCATTCAGAAATTGACGCACTTAAAAGAATAAAAATTCTGCGAGATTTAAGAACAGGTGAGGTGGATGTGATTGTGGGTGTTAATTTGCTCAGAGAAGGTCTTGACCTACCTGAAGTTTCGCTTGTAATAATAACCGATGCGGATAAAACAGGTTTTTTGCGGTCAGAGGTGGCTCTTATACAAACAGCAGGCCGTGCTGCGAGAAACGCAGCCGGCATGGTGATTATGTATGCGGATGAAATATCAGATGCCATGGAAAATGCCATAAGAGAGACAGCAAGGAGAAGAAAGATTCAACTTGAGTACAATAAGAGGCACCATATTATTCCTAAAACCGTCATTAAATCAAAAGCTGAGATTTTACAATCCACTCAGGTTGCGGATGAGGATGTGGGCAATGCTCTTGATGATATAAAAAACAGAATAACGCTGGAGGTTGAAACGCTGAAGTCGTCGCTTAATAAAGATGAGCTTATTGAAGAACTTGAGAGGCGTATGAAAGAACATGCCAGCTTTCTGGAATTTGAAGAGGCGTCTATTTATAGAGATATACTTTTATCTTTAAAAAAATAATATATAACG
>JALTEL010000283.1 GCA_027073945.1 Caldifarciminota bacterium
TACCTCTTTATCCGTTTTAAAAACAGGATTCTTAAAATCAAGATTTTTTTGCCATCCTATAACTATTATTCTTTTCCTGTTTTGTAATACACCAAAATCATACGCATTTAGAATACGGTAATCTGCAAAATATCCTGCATCTCTGAAATACTTTTTAATATCTTTCCAGAGTTCGCCCCCTCCCACTGATAGAAGACCTGGTACATTTTCAAATACAAATATATCCGGTTTAAATCTTACAAGAAACCTGACATATAGTCGATACAGGTAGTTTCTTTTATCGTATTTCATACGATATGGATCCCTTGCCCTACCCACAAGTGAATATGCCTGGCAGGGAGGGCCACCTGCCAGCACATTTATTTTAGAGATACCTGCATTATACATCCTCTTTTCAATTTCTATGAAAATGGCGTCAATGTTGTCCTCTCTTATTTCAGAGGGAATTACAGAATTAATCAAATTTTCAGGAACACTTTTATAGAACTCCTCTCTGGATATTTTCGCCGTTATATATTCACGATAAATACCCATGCCACCATTCTGTTTCAAACGATAATATGCAAGACGGGTTCTAAGACTGAGTGAGGCATACCTGTCCATTTCGATATGAGCTATCGGGACATATCCCTCTCTCAAAAACCCCTCTGCAAGTCCACCAGCGCCGGCGAATATTTCTATATAAGTTATTCTTTTTGAGTCCATAATATTTATTATACCTATTTTCTATCTCCTGTTTAAGGGCATTTCACTTAACTCATTCATATCCGCATTGTCATGCATATACCTCAAACCTCTTCTATTTTCAAACAAACATTCATCTTACCATTCTATTTTAAATTTTGTCATACAATTATTATACACCTAAAAATGTAAAAAAGCAAAATTGTTCTATTTTGTCTCCACTGAATTAACTACTTATTCACATTTATTATTTAAAAACAAGTAGTTTTCGGGTCTGCGAAAGCTCTTTGCCAATATTCAATTTTACAAAATATATGCCTGGAATTGCTATTCTTCCTTTATTATCTCTACCATCCCATGAAATGGTGTATGAGCCCGGCTTTTGACCAATATCCAGCAGAGTTTGCACTAATTGACCTGCTATACTGTATATCTTAAGACTTATGTGTGCATATAACGGCACCTGATATCTAATTGCTACCCTTCCACTTAAACAGGTGAACGGATTGGGCATTACCTCTAACTGTCCGCTAATCGGCATTCTATTAGTTTCTTCTTCGACTGCTGTGAGCGGTGCGGTTGCATAACTTATCCAGTTGGAACCTGTAGCAGAATCCTTCGCTTCATACCACATTCTAAATTCATTTCCGTCAAATACAACATCCGGCGCCCAGGGTCCTTCAAGGTCATAAGGTTGGTTAAAAGTGGTAAGAACAGGCACAGGGTATTTTATCCATTCGTATCCGTTTTGTGAAACAGCATAGCCGATTTTTAATGTATCAACAACAGTATCCGCCCAGTCTGACATGGAAACAGCACTATACCACATTTCATAGGTGCTGTCCCTTTTAATCACACTGGGAATCCCTACCCAGGCATCGTCCCACTCACCCGGGGCTCCGACATCAAGAACTGGATTATGAATTGTATCTTTTACCCAATTTTTACCGTCAGAAGATTGCGCATAACCTATTCTGATCATAACACCCATAGGATAGTCGGATGCCGCTTTTACCCCTGTGTACCACATTTTGTAAGTCCCTGTTTGAGCATCATAAATAACTGTCGGCGATTCTACCCAGTCATCATCCCATTCCCCAGGACTTCCCTTTCCAATAACAGGATTATTCGTGTCTTTTTGCCAGTTAATGCCATCACTCGATACTGCAAGTCCGATACCTGAAACGGACTGGGTAAGGGAATCTCCATAGTAATAGAGCTTGTATCCGGAAGAATCTTTCAAAATATCCGGGGTATCAAGCCATCGTGAATCCCATGTGCCGCTGTCTCCGACATCCAGCACAGGGACAGGGGGATTGCGCTTTATCCAGTCAATGCCATCCGTAGAATAGGCATAACTTATCCTGCCTCTCGGGATAGTATCTCCGATACCTGAGACCCCAACAGCCACATACCACATCTTAAATGTATCATTTTCAAAAAGAATAGTTGGCTCGCCTATACCTGCCCATTCCCGGATACCGGGGAGTGTGGTATCTTTAACCATAACCGGATTATTCTGATATTTCTGCCACTCTGTCTGAGAAAATGCCCTGGACGCAAAACCTGTGCAGACAAGCGGTATCAGTAGATAGACTATTTTCTTCAATTTTTTCACCTGCTCATTAAAAGCACCCATTTCCTTCAACAAATCAGGATTTTTCTTTTTCCGTGTATCATTTTATTTCAGTATAATCGGCCGGTATTTTAAAAAGAGCATCATCCAATTTTTTTACCTTAATATTCAATATCTGGTATGTCCCTTTTATAATTTTAGGGGCAGCATTCTTTTTCACAGCAATTCTTGTCACATTGGATACTCTTTTTATGACATAATGTACATCTTTGGCAAGCCATACTCTGAGGCTTACCGTATCTTTACCCGGATAATTATATTTATAAACCACGCACGGATGTCCGTTTACCGTATCTTTCCCGGCCAAATTGCCTTCCATTTCGTATTGTATATCCGTCCATGCACTGACAGGGTCTTCATGTGTCTCTGGCCAGGACAGCACTTTATATTGTTTTTTTGCCGGATACAGCATCCAAATTTTACTACGCGCATCTTTGGTACGTATGAAAATTGCTCCGCCGGCCTCTTTTGACATCTCTACACGCCTGGTGAACGGGCCTTTAACATATAACTTTGCCTTTGTAACAGAGTTGTTCTCATTAATGAGTATATCACCGGTAAATGATATAAACTTCTCCTGTGCAGGAAGCGGCCTTGTGGAAGCCAAAAATAACACGGCTGCGAACATCACTCCCACAAGCCTTGCGAGTTTTCTTTTTACCATAACTACCCCCTTTTTATTTTAATATAATCTCGTGTGTTATTGCTTCACAAAAAGTTACACATTTTACGCTTAATGCCATACGTTTATTATACAGGAAGAAAAGCCTAAAAGCAAGTAAGGTATAATCCGCAGCATTTAAAGCTGCCAGAGCGCAAAACCAGGGGTAGAGTCAAATTCGCCTTTACTTTAACTCAATACAGCTTATCTTGGATTTTGCAACTTGTTTGCAGGTGAAGTATTACTTTTCGAGGCGATTTTAAAATCATCGAAAAACACATAGCTGTCGGATTTTGACCAGAGACCCACTTTACCTGCTATCTTTTTGCTGTAATTATAATTCAAATACAACTTACCATCAACATAACCTTTTATGTTCCTGCCGTTAATAACAACCTTCAGCACATGCCATGTCCTTGAAGGTGTTTTTACATTTCGAATCCACCTGACCGAACTTCTCCTGCCGTTTTTCATTCTAAACAGCACCAGATTGTTCTCAACAGGATTTGCCCTTACAACGAGATAATCGCCATTTTCTTTGATATTGAACGCTATTCCGGCTGCCTGGTCAATCCTGCCGCTTATTCCCTTGAATCTAACAGAAAGCGTACCTGATGTGAAGCCCTTAACATCCTTGCATATTGCCAATGGGAAATATCTGTATGCCTCCAGATTATCAAGAAACTCCGCATATCTGTCTCCGTACAGAGCTTTCGCCTTACTGACAATCCCTTCTGACAGCACACCTCTTTCCCATTTCCGCCCGTCAACGGCATATACAAGATTTTTGCCGTCCATGTCAATATGCCATTTACCCACAAAAGACAAAAAATCCTTTGAAGGAGCATTCGGCACTCCTTTTTCAAATGTAAAGGTAAGGGATTTTTCATCCCGGGCAAATGCTTTCGGCGCAAGAACGAAAAGCAACGAGGCTACGATTGGCATATACCTTTTCATCATGCCCTCCTTGTATAGATTATTTGATTTTTTAAGTAAAGCATCAAAATCCCCACAGGGAGTATTATTAAATAGAAAATAAACATGTACACACTCCAGCCGCTTTTTGCAACAAGAGGATATCCTTTAAAACTATTACTATCATTCTTTTTATCTATCTTTATTCCGCTCAAAGTCTCAAGTATCATAAAGATTTCCTCTTCGCTGTTGGAATAAGTTGTTTCACTTTTTCCACCTATTGTGTATTTAAAAATTCCGTAATTCTTATCCAGCTCTTTACCCGTCACATAGTGCACCATGACATTACTTTTAACAAGTCTCAATTTTTTAAGGAAATCATTGGCATAATCCCTGGCTCTGCTGTCCGTTTGCCTTAAGTAAATATCAATTTTAATCGCAGGCACTTTTTTTAGAAACTCCGTATATTCGTATGGAAAGGAGTTTCTTCCGCTCTCCGTTAAATCGAAATTACAGTTGATTTTGCTGTTGAGCCATAGGGCAAAAAGAAAAACAATACTGCTTATCAGGATTGGCTTAACTCTGTTTTTAATGCCAAAGTTAAAGAAAAGATATGCCAGATATGCAATAAATGCAATCAATAAAACAAGATAAACAACTGTTTTAACAGACAGAATGCCGTTTTCAAAATATTTGAGCTGCCCTGTTACCGACCATTGTGAAATTTTATTCATAAACGGGATGATATTCATATCCTTACCAAAATCCAAAAACCAGGAGAATATAATAAGGAACAATGCCATCATTGAAGACTGGGCATTATTGCTAAAAAGAGAGGCGGCAAGGAATGATATGGTAATAATGAACATTCCGTAGAGAATATAACCAAAAATCAAAAGCAGAATTTCTCCAAATGCAAGGTGTCCTCCTATGAGATACCAGATGATAAAAACAGGAAAAAGGCATGCTATGATAATCAACAAAAAAACAACTGCTGATAGGAATTTTATCCCAAAGATTGACCTCAAGGACATCGGGAACTGGGAAATCAGCGTGATAGTATTGTATCTCTTTTCATTACTGATGGATTGAATGAACAAAAAGGGCGCAATAAGAGTCAGGATGATGAAAAGACCGCCGAATGTGGGAACAAAAATTCCAGGCACAGGTTCAAACCCAGCTGCGTATAACGGATTACCTATGGCAGCGACACTTGCCTTTGAATACAGACTCACCGCCGAATAAAAACTGTACGAAATAACAGCAGAGAATAGAATTGTAAACAAAATTACGGTTTTGCTCCTAAAAAAATCATCTATCTCTTTTTTAAAAAAGGCGCGCATCATCCTTCAATCACCTTTATTAAAATCTCCTCAAGGTTTGTGTCCGAAACACCGTATTTTTCGGACAAAGACTGAAGTGTGCCCTGCGCGATCAATTTGCCTCTATTGAGAAAGATGAAATAATCACAGATCTTTTGAGCGTATGACAACTGGTGAATTGACAGCACGAATCCGCGTCCGCTGCTGTTTTGGGAACGTATTATTGATGCAACTTCCCGCATCTGCAAAGGGTCAAAACCTTCAAAAGGTTCATCCAATATAGCTATATGCTTTTTATTGCAAAGCGCCGTATATAATTTCAGTCTTTGATGCCAGCCCTTTGAAAGTTGTTTGATTTTTTTGTTGAATATCATTTTGAGTGAAAGCGCATTCAAAAGCGCATCATCCCTGTGATTAACCGCTGCATGATAAAAACTCAAAAATTCGTCAACGAAATAATCGGGGTAAAGCATCATTTCTTCAGGCATATAGGATATTTGATTTTTAATCTGGCTGAAATTGTCTATTTTTTTATCATTTATAAAGACAGAACCCGTGTCCCTGGTTTCAAATCCCGTTATTATCCTGATCAATGTGGATTTTCCCGCTCCATTGGGTCCGATTATGCCTGTAATTGAATTTTCGGGTATTTTACAATTTATATTGTTGAGAACATACCTTTTTGAGTATATTTTTGATATATTTTCAATACTTATCATTGTTATTTTACATGCAATTCTTCATACACAGCATAAAATCAAACGTATTTAAGTGCGGTTTTTACATCAGGTATTTTGCACGTCCATGTTACTACGGGCAGGTAATTGAAAAAGCCTCTAATTAGTGTCATACAATTATTATACAGCAAGAAATATAGAAAAACAAAGCCTATTTACTTTTATTTATCACCTTTTTAAAGCAATTTTGAGCAGTATTCGAGAATATGTAAAGTTTGTACTGCGAGCCCGGACAAAGCTATGAAACCGCGCTTGACAAAAGCGCTACTTTATTTTCTTAAAAAAATTCCAGATAACATCACATGCATTTATGTCATGGGTCATTTTTCCCGTAATCCACCGGAATCTGCCGAATCCATCTGGCCAGGTATGCCCGCCTCCTTCCACTGCATAAAGGACTACCTCGGTGTTATTTTTTGTGTTCGCATATTTTTCCGTCCACACTCTCGTTCCGTCATTCGGGTCTGAATCAGGCAGATATTGCTTCTTTTCCTGTAATGTGCATTTATTGTAAGATGTCCAGAACTCAACGCTTTTAGGTATTGAAACAACCTTTCCGTGATGCTTTCTGAAAAGCACGACATCTCCTCCGTTCCACGGCACAAGTGGGTCATTCGTGCCGTGAATCATCAACACGGAAATACGGTTTTTAGGGGAGCAATTCCTGTACAAATTTTCCGGCATTGATGCGGCAACTGTAGCTATTGCGGAAATTTTATCCGATAATGCACATCCGAGACGAAAACTCATCATCCCTCCGTTTGATATCCCTGTTACATATACTCTACTCTTGTTTATATTGTATTTATTTTCCAGAGAATCAATAAGTTCGGATATGAATTTTACATCGTTTATATTATTCCGGGCAGAATATGAGTAAGGGTCGCCCCTTCCGTCATTCCAGTGCCTCTTAAGGCCATCGGGATAGACAACTATAAAACCATCCTTTTTTGCTAATTTGTCAAATCCTTCAAGTGTTGTTGACTTTTCAAATCTCCTGCCCCTGCCTCCTCCTCCATGGAGAGCTATAAGTAGCGGCACAGTGTCTTTACCATTATACAGGCTCGGCAGGTACAGATGATAAGTCCTGTTTATACCATCAACGATAATTGAGCCGTCAATATGGCTTTTGTCAGCCCCCTGCGTATGTGGGTTTGCGCCGCCCAAAATCATTGAAGCAGCGGTTAAAACCACCAATACAAATATTTTGTTCATTTTACATATTCCCTACTTGCAGGTTGTACAGGGGAAATTTTCAATACACCTCAAATCATGCACTTTTCTATCATTCATTTTGCATTTAGCAAAAAGTCGTTAAACCCCATTTTGAATGCCACTCAATTATTATACACCTAAAAATGTAAAAAAAACAAGGGATGTTTGGTTTATTACCTAACCTGATTTAAAGATGTTTTTAAAACATTATTCAAACTCATCAAAAGCATCAATTTTATCGAGATACACACCGTCGAAACCGGCATCGAGTATCTTTTTCAAATAAGAACTGTCATTATTAAAAATGATATTCTGCCATTCTGCATCCCAATATTGCACGCAAAAATTTCCCGGCCAGTTCGGGTTTTCTTTCACAATAAATGAGGGATTCCCAACAGTCCAGTCAGATTTCCAGTAATATCTGTAATTCTCCGCTTCCCCGATGCTCATATAACAAACCAAAAGACGCCTTCCGCCATTGGCTTTTTGCTTCAATTCCTGTATTTGAGAGGGCGTAAATTCCTGCCCTTTATAAAATAAGTCCATAATTATGCAATCATAGTTCGTATTCTTCACTGCATTTACAAAATCCTGACTACTGGCATATCCGTTATCGGGATTTATTAAATACAGGAAGTTTTTTGCATCCTGCAGGCTTGTGATTGTGTCGGCATTTTCATTGTAAATCGGCACGGGATAATCCGGAATATTGTCCAATTCACGGTGGTTGGCCGCAAATGAGATATAGCCCGACGAGTTATTTTTAGCGTAGGAATCATCCATTTTTGAATGAGTGGAACAATAATCCGTGACCATTATTTTGACTGTTCCGTTGTTTTTTGCCATGTCCAGAAAGATGCGTATCCATTGATTCTCTGTCGATGGTGTTGCCTGGTCATCTGCGTTGTATCCATAAAACAGATCTTCCTGCCCCATACCGTCTATTGCATTGATATAGTTCATATTTGGTGACCCGCTATCATCTCCGGTTGTACTGACAAGCTCGGCACCATTTTGAGGGATGATTATAAAGTCAGGATTCATACCTTTTGCATAAACGCTTATGTTTTGCACAAAGTTTCGCATTTCCTGCTTGTAATTTTTATCGCCCGGAGATGGTTCCGTAATTTTTTCTTTTCCACAGGAAGACATACCGATCAATACAAAAC
>JALTEL010000284.1 GCA_027073945.1 Caldifarciminota bacterium
CAATTATTGAGTTTTGTGCAAAAGAAAATATAGTGATAAATTATATCTTATTTGATCAGTCTCCGGACTCTTTGGCACAGTCAACCGATAAACTCATCACCATAAAGTATTTTAAACAGATAAGTACTTCAGCCGGATGGGGAGCTATAAACTACGACGAAGAGTATGAGATGATAACACTTGACGAAGAGTTAGCATCGGTGTTAGGCGGCAGAACAAAATTAAAAAATATAGAAGCCCTCAATGTTTTAGGAGATTCGATGGAACCTACTATAAAAAATGGCTCTATTATTTTTATAGACAGAAATCAAACAAGCCCCATAAAAGATAAAAATGAAATTTATGTACTCCAAACTCCGGGAGGAACTCTTGTCAAAAAACTAGATATCACAGCTAGCGGAAAGCTTAAGCTTATATCAGAAAATAGCGACTACGATACGGAAATTATAGATTTTAACGAGGTGTGTATTTTAGGAAAAGTTTTAGGAATCACTCAATATCTATAAATCTATTTAATTTGTGCTATACTCTTTTTTATGAAAAATTTAACTCTAAAATCACATTATGATATTATAATTGTAGGCTCAGGGCCTGCCGGGTTGGGTGCTGCTTTCAAGCTAGCAGAAAATTCAAAACATTCTATATTGCTTATTGAAAAGAAACAAATAAGCTCAGGTGGCCTTAGAAATGACTGCAAACAAAATTACACCTTTCCTATTGGCTTTCCCTGCGAACACTGGAACAAGGAAGAAGCACAAAAACTACTAGAAGAAGTAAAAAATCACTTAAATCCAAATATAGAAAAAAGATTTAACATAGAAAAATATGTCAAAAGAGCTAAAAAAATCGGAGTTGAGATACTTTCTATTGACCAATCACATGTAGGCACGGATAAGTCTTCTGCTCTTATAGCATCACTTATAAAAAAACTGGAAGCTCTACATGTAGAGGTTGCTTTAAAAACACAAATGCAAAAAGTTGTCTCAGGTAAAAAAGAGATAATCTTGGCAAATGGTTCTATTGTTTCATTTGACAATTTGATTTTAGCCCCGGGCAGAGCTGATTATGATTGGCTGCAAGATCAACTAGATACTCTACATGTAGAGTACCATGACAATATAGTAGATATCGGCATAAGAGTGGAAACAAAAGAAAAGTATTACCCTATAGTAAAAGATTATTATGATCCCAAAATTCTCTTTCCAAACAAAGTGAGGACATTTTGCACTAATTCTGGTAATGCTCATATCGTACGAGAAAAATATAAAGGCTATTACTCTATAAACGGGCACTCTCTCTCGAAAGAGAGCAAACCAAACGGGTTGGTAAATTTTGCACTTTTAAAGACTATAAGATTGACTGAACCTGTCGTAAGTGGTCAGCAGTTTGGAAAGATTTTAGGACAGATGGTGATGCAACTTAGTGGCGGTTCGGTAATCATGCAAAGAGTGGGTGACTTTAGGTTGGGCTCAAGAAGCAAAAAAGAAACATTTAACAGCGATTTATATGATTTTGAGCCGACTTTAAAAAGTGCAGTTGCAGCTGATTTGTCACTAAGTATGCCATCTAAGATTTTAAGAGATATATGGAAAGCTCTCAAGATGCTTGACACCATCATACCCGGGGTATTACACCCTTCAACTATACTTTACTATCCTGAAATCAAAACATACTCAAACAAACCAAAGTTTATAAATAGAAGCTTCATGGTAAAAGACGGTTACTATATCATAGGAGATGCCGCAGGTACCAGCCGTGGCATAACGGCTGCTTGGGCTTCTGGCATAAGGGCGGCAAATGGGATACTCTCAGAAAGGGCTCAATAGCCTGATCCACGCAATCTTTTATAGTTATCACAAGCTTTTTGATAGCCTAAATCACAAGCTTTTTTATAAAATTTACTAGCTAACAGAAAGTGTTTTTTGTTCATATGTTCGTAGATATATCCTAACTGCATACAGCTTCTTAGACTTTTCAAATCACAAGCTTTGCTTAGTGCGCCAAAGGCTTTATCGGCTAGTTTTGGAAGTGCCTTTACACCACCGTTTTGCTGAACATAATTCCAATAAGCTCCGCCTAAGTTATTGCAACCGGCAGACGAACCATTTTCACAAGCTTTTTTCAAAAAACTTACTCCGATATCGCGTCTTTTTCCATGCTCTTGTTTATCTTTTAGAGTAGGAACTTTATTTTTTTGAAAATTATACCAAAGATTACCCTCTTCTTCTATGATGGAGTTTCCTAAAACTATACAACCCTTGTTGTTTTTTGCATCACAAGCTTTTTTAAGAAATGCATATCCTTTTGTAAGGTTTTTTTTCACAGAGAGCCCACGAACATACATATAACCTAAATTGACACAAGCATGCATCTCTTTTGCATCACAGGATTTAGTAAGCAACTTCACTGCTTTGTCGATATTGCCTTTTTTATACTCATCCATAGCTTTTTTAGTAGTGCCCATATCTGCATAAACACTCACACTAAAAAACAATAATA
>JALTEL010000285.1 GCA_027073945.1 Caldifarciminota bacterium
TTTCATTTAAAATGGGCAATAATTGTTGTATTTTATTTTTGAGGGTGTCATTATCCATATGACAAATATAGGTTACTTGAACTTTAAAATCAAGACCAACTTGTAAAGGTTATTATTTCACAAACCCCTAAATAGTTAGTTGGCATATATTGCCGGTAAAAAGGGCTGCAGAGTGAAAGTTCTGACAGGCTCATAGGCTGAGACGTAAACACGCCATACCTTTTTTCATAATACATTGTGGCAATCCTGTGCTTTGCATGGTCAACTGTTTTTTGTATTCCGTTTTCTCTTAGATACTTCATGACTTGCAAAATCATCATGCTTCCCTCATAACCCGAAACCATCCGAAATATCAGAAACCTGCCAACCTAAACGCCAAAAGGGCTTTCGAAAATTTCCCCCATGCAGAACAAGTTCCTTCCCAAATATTTATCCGCTTTAGTGCATATTTATCTCTCACGTCATTAAGGCCCCTATTTGTTGTAACCCCGAAACTGTACCTACATTCTGCAACGAGACGTTTTGCTTCTGCCGTGTAAGACCCGGCTGGATATGAAAAGGCGTGCACTTTATTTCCAAGCTTCTTTTCCAACTCCTGCTTTGACCGAGTAAGTTCAGTACGGATAGCATCTATCGAAAGTCCATCAAGTTGTATGTGCGAGCAAGTATGGGAGCCGAATTCCATGGTACCCTGCATTTCCTTTACTTGTTCCCACCTAAGAAATCTGTTTTGTAAAAAAATAGACTCATCGGAAACGGAGGACGCAGAGGCAACCGTAAGGGACTCTAAAAGGCGGTCTATTTCACTGCGTTCCCATGTATTCAATATTAAGAAAAGCTTAGAGGGATCTTTCTTAAACTCTTCAAGAATAGTTGGCAATTGTCCGCTAGTGATCTGTGAATTCTGGTCATTCACAATTTCTTGATCGCTCAACGCATTGAGTCTCGCAAAGACTTGATCCCACCATGGGATTTCGTTACCTCCTATCATGTCTGTGGCAAGAAAAATAACTGAAGAAAGGTCATGCCTTTTCAAGATGGGATAGGCCCGCAGAAAATTATCCTCGTAACCGTCATCGAAGGTAATGATCAAGGAGTTGGAGGGCACTTTCACATTTTTTTCGAAGTGCTCGAGGTCTTTGAAGGTGATTATATTATAGTGTTTCTTAAAAAACCTGAGCTGTTTCGTAAAAGTATCTTCAGTAACAAACAGAAACGGGAGCGAGTGCTCTATCTGTTCCAAACGTTTATCAGTAACCCGATGGTAGGTAACTATGGTCAGTCGCCTTCCCAGCACATTATTGATAATTCGAACTAAATAAAATAGACCTGAGTAATAGAAAAGGGTGGCAATCAGAAGCTTTGTTATGGTTTTGAGAGCCCTTATGAGCACTTGTGTCTTTCTACCCACCTTTAGTTCATCCCGGAAAAATCCAACTGTAATTTGTGCACGCAAAATATTGACGAGACCTATCAAAGCGTCCCCTTTTTCAGTTTCCGAGGTTGTTTTCTGCCTCTAACATCCTGGAGATTATCATGCTCTTCCTGTTTCGGAAAAAATCGTAATTCCACCCGTTATACTCACCAAGATCAGGTCCAGGAGCGTGATGCTTCTTCTTGAGTGCCTGAAAAAATTCCTGCGTGCCGGAATCGTGCTTTTCATGCTCAGCTTCTTGGTTCAAATGCGAAAGCTGGTACAACAGCTTATGATCTTCTATTCCCTCTCTGACTGCCTCCCACTCAGGCGTTGAAAGAGGCCCGTCCGGGTCCGGGTAGGCAAGATAGATGTCCCTGCCTGCAGCATCTGCTTTTGTGGGCAGGCCGCTTGCGTTCCGGGTGTTCTGAAAGGTCCAGGTTGACATGCCGTCAACCCCGGTCTGCCAGGTATAATACCCGTAGATAAAACGGACATAGGCAGGGTTTCTGCACCTCGTTGCAACAGCATTATTGTAGAGCCAGTAGGTTTTGCCGTCAGAATGGGCCTTTTCAAGGTCAACAGGCCTGAATTTGCAGGAGCAGAAATAATCCTCTTTGCTGAATTTCCCATAATCTGACCCGGTAAGCATGGACCTGCCGCCGGCCTCATCAATAGCTTTTACCAGAAAAGGAGTTATCCTTTTACGCATCCCCCTGTAGTCCTGATACGAATCGTCAGCCTCATCGATTGGGAGAAAGATTACCTCGGGACAGCCATTTTCCCGGGAGTATTTATTGACCTGCTTCACAAGTTCTTCAAGCAGAGTCAGATGAAAATCTGCATCAAAACCGGTTATATTACCAGGGTGCTTTGGCTTGGATGTCTGAATGAGATGGCCCATGTACCATATTACAGGCCTGGTGAATCCGGTATCCCTGGCTGCCCTGAGGGCGGCAAAGATATCGTCAAGTCTGGGGCTGCCATCCTCTTTTTTAATAAGCACAAATGGGGAATGGATGCATATGGTTGTCATGCCGTGGTCTTTGTAATCCCTGAATATTCTGCAGGCCGCATTGTAGAT
>JALTEL010000286.1 GCA_027073945.1 Caldifarciminota bacterium
GTTTATTCTTTTTACCACTCTTCCGCTTAAGTCGTATAGTTTTAATGTGACTTCCGATGCTTTCGGTAATCCGTACCTGATTATTAGTGCCTTGCCTTTCATTGCCACATTCTTTATCTCGTATTTTACAGGTGTCTTCTCTTTCTCTTTTACTGATACGTTGAATGAATATGTGCCTGTGTCAGGTTCTCTTGTTCTGTTCCCTGCATAGTCCTCTGCTGTTATGTAATACTCTATTATTGCACTGTCCTGTGAGGGTATCTCGGGTATTGTGTCCACATACCAGTTTGCAGGTAAAACCTCCATCGTGTCTTGCATCCATGTGCCACTGGATACCCTGTAATAAAGTACAGGATTATACAGTGTTAAATTGTCCACTGCCTTTGCCTCTACTTCAAATGGTCCGAAGTAATATCCAGTATCACTCAAGACGGTTATGCTGTCTATCGTAGGTGCTATTACATCCACTCCAAACTGCCAAAGCAGTGACCAGTTGCCCTGATTGCCAGCCTCGTCATATGCCCGCACTCTCCAGTAATAGTAATCCTCAGGAAGGTTTAATGTTATACTGTTTAAACTGAGTGTATCTACTATCATAGGAGTTGTGAATGTGTTGGTAGTATCAACCTCAAATATGTAATAAACAGGAGATTTTGATACACTTGTCCACTGGAATAATACTGAATTGTTATTCGTCCACAAGCTATCCGTTGGTGATACAAGTGCCGGGGCATCCGGTGCATGTGCATCAACCCCTACATACCATACAGATGACCAGCCACCTTCGTTACCTGCAAGGTCGTATGCCTTTACCCACCAGTAGTATTCTCCATCGGACAGCGGAATTGTATCATTTGTGTACTCTGTTGTATCAACTACAATAGGGTTTATAAAAGACGATGCTGTATCTATTGCTATTATATACCTTATAGGTGATTTAGTATACTTTGAAACACTACTCCATTTGAAAATGACCATATTTGTCGTAACCCATGAATTGTTTGTCGGTGATTGTTGTACTGGAGTTCCAGGTGCACTTCTATCCACTTCAACTTTGAAGATGTTTGACCATTCTCCTATATTGCCCGCTCCGTCAACTGCCCTTACTCTCCAATAATATATAGAATCGGGAAGGTTAAAAGTGATAGTGGTATCCAATCCTGTATTTACTTCTACAACTCCATCTGTAAACAGACTATCAAATGCCCTTTGATAGATATAATATTCCACTCCGCTTAGATTATCTGTTGTATTATACCATATAAAATTAACCAAGCTATTAAGGTATGCATTATTTAAAGGATACGCAAGCTGAACTTTCAAAGGTGCACGAGAATCAATTATAAAATCATTATCACTTACATCCTGTGCGAGGGTGTCCCATGACGTAGATATAGCCTGTACTTTTAATCTGCAAAGAGGGTTGTTTATAGCAGGAACAGTCCAGACATAGTCTGTATCTGTAGGAGGGATATTATCAGATATTAGCGAATAAGTTAAGCCATCATCTATTGAATAACTGAGACGGAGGTGGTCCACTCTGTATGTATCTGCACACTCAAACTTAATATCATAATTCTGCCCACCTGCTAACTTCTCTCCACCATTTGGCGCATATAAGGCTACTCGGCTGACTTTGATTAAATATACATCATCATTACCTGCTCCATAAGAGTCAGTATATCCTGTAATTATATATCCACCATCCGAAGTTACTTTGATAGAATAGGCTCTTTCTGCACTATTTCCCCCATAAGCTCTTGTCCATAGAGTATCTCCACTTGATGTAATCCTTATAATATACACATCGCCATCATAATCTCCATAAGATTTTGTAAACCCTGCTATAATATATCCCGTATCTTTAATTTGTTGGATTGAATAACCCACATCACTTGAATCTCCACCATAATATTTTGTCCATGTGGTGTTTCCAAGTGGATCTGTTTTGATCACATAGACCTGATCACTGTTATACCCTTTTATACCTGCATTACCTACCACTATATAGCCACTATCTAAAGTCTGAACAACAGAACGACCAATCTCAAGATTGGATCCGCCATAACTCTTTGTCCATAAAGCGTTTCCAAACGAGTCAGTTTTGACTAAATATACATCAGTATTCCCAGAAATATATGAGCCTGTGTACCCAGCTATGATATATCCGCCATCATAGGTCTGTTGTACAGAGTTCCCACTAGTGCCACCATAGGTCTTTTTCCATAAAGTATCTCCATCCACATTTGTTTTTATTAGAAATACATTTCCTCCAGATGTTCCAGTTATCATATATCCACTATCTGGAGTTTGTATTACAGAATTGGCTGTACCAGTTAGGACTTTTGCCCATAGGGTATCTCCATTTGCATCTGTCTTAATTAAATATGCACTACTACTATTGTAAACACCTGCTATAATATATCCACTATCATAGGTCTGTTGAACACAAGCTCCAACATCATTATTCAGCCCTCCATAAGTATTTGTCCATATTGTATTTCCAAAGGAGTCCGTTTTGATTAAATATACATCCCAACCACCTGCACCATAAGACTCTGTATGTCCTGTAATTATATATCCACCATCTGTGGTCTGCTGCACTGAAGAACCACGATCATCATTACTTCCCCCAAAAGTTTTTTGCCAATCAAGTTTCTGTGCATTCAATGCACCTGCTGTGAGTATTACCATGCCCAGCAAAAGGGCATATTTCCATATTTTTGAGACACTCACTCTTTTATTCATCCCAAACCCCCTGTTTATTTTTTATTTTCTGATATTATCCCGAGAAGCTGTTAATACAACAACCCTTTTTAACAAATCTTCTATGAAAATTTTAATCCCTACTTTTTGGCTGATAGCCATATTGATATTATACACCTCCACAGACAATTTGTCAAGGTCTATGTGCAAAACAAGCAAAGCACATATTACCTGAATAATAGTACTTTCTTTATTCCCCTGTATTCATCTTTTTTCGTGTTTGGTTTCTTCATTATTTTTGTGTTTATTTAACTCTTTTCCCCAAAAAGGAGGCTTTCTTCTCTATGACACAATTTGGTTTATACTGTCTTAAAATTGTAGTTAAATAAAAATTTGATTTGGATTGTATGCGTTAGGGATAAAAAGTTGCAGATATGGATGAAAAACCTTATAATTTAACACTACGGGGCGTAGCGCAGTTTGGATAGCGCGTCTGGTTCGGGACTAGAAGGTCGGTGGTTCAAATCCACTCGCCCCGATTTTTAAAAACTATGAAAGTAACTGTTATAGGTCTGGGATATGTAGGAATAATCACAGGGACGGGTCTTGCTGATATGGGCCATGAAGTCATTGGCTTTGACATTGACACTGATAAGATAAAAAAGCTTCAGAACGGGAAATCACCTATTTACGAGCCAGGCCTCGATGAAATGCTTGAGAGAAATATTAAAAACAAAAGATTGCAGTTCACTACATCTGCGGAAAGCGCTGTAAAATTCGGTGAAATCATATTTATATGCACAGGCACTCCCTCAAAACCTGATGGTAGTGCAGACCTTACACAGGTGGAAAATGCGGCAAAAACAGTGGCAAGATACATGGATACGTATAAGTTAATTGTTGAAAAATCCACGGTTCCTGTTAAAACGGCAGAATGGATTGAAAGAACTCTAAAACTATATCTCAAAGGTAATTATCAATTTGACATTGCCTCAAATCCTGAATTCTTGAAGGAGGGAAATGCAATTGCAGATTTTTTACATCCTGATAGAATTGTAATAGGCGTTAAAACCAGCAGGGCAAAAAAACTATTGAAAGCTCTGTACAAACCTTTAAAAACAAAGGTGATTGTAACAGATATCAGCACTGCTGAGATTATAAAGCATGCATCCAATGCTTTTCTTGCAACAAAGATTTCGTTTATAAACATGATATCTGACCTGTGTGAAAAAGCCGGGGCGGATATAGACCTTGTGTCAAGGGCTATGGGAATGGATAAGAGGATAGGTAAGTACTTCTTGAAGGCAGGGGTCGGATACGGAGGCTCCTGTTTCCCAAAGGATGTCAAGGCCCTTGTCCATGTCGGAGAAAATTATGGATTGAATTTTTCACTTTTGAAAGATGTTAATAATATAAATGAAAACAGGGTTGATGTTTTAATGTCCCATATTAAAAGAGCGCTATGGAACCTCAAAGACAAACAGATTGCAATATGGGGACTTGCCTTTAAACCTGATACGGATGATATAAGGGAAGCGCCTGCTATAAAAGTTATAAAGCGTATACTGGACGAGGGCGGCTCACTCTCGCTTTATGACCCTGTTGCAGCTTCCAATATGCAAAGGATGTATCCTGAAAATGAAAAAATCAAATATTACAATGATAAGTATGAAGCTGTCAATGCAAAAGATGCTTTAATAATTCTAACGGAATGGAAAGAATTTTATGAAGCTGATTTAAGCAGGATAAAACAGAGCTTACTCACCCCGATCGTTATAGATGGTAGAAACATATATAACCCGAAGATTATGAAAAAGCAAGGATTCGAATATTATTCAATGGGGAGAAAAATTTGAAAAAGGTAGTTATATCCGGTGCAGGCGGATTTATAGGCTCCCATCTGGTTGACAGATTCCTGAGAGAAGGCTGGTACGTTGTTGGCATTGACAATTTTCTGACTGGCAACAGGAAAAATATAGAACACAACCTGAATAACAGTAATTTTGAATTGGTTACGCTTGATATCTCTGTGGAGCAGCAGATTCGCATTGATGCTGCACTTATCATGCATTTTGCATCACCTGCATCTCCAATAGATTATTATAAATATCCGATTAAAACACTCAGAGTAAATTCCATCGGTACTTTGAATTTGCTTGAGAATGCCAGGGCATTCCATACAAAATTTCTTATGGCCTCAACTTCGGAAGTTTATGGGGACCCTGCAGTGCATCCTCAGGTTGAAACCTATTTCGGCAATGTTAATCCGAATGGCATAAGAAGTGTATATGACGAGGGTAAAAGGTTCTCGGAGGCCGCTACTATGGCATATCATAGAGAGTACGACTTAGATGCTCGCATTGTAAGGATTTTCAATACTTATGGCCCCAGAATGAAGCCCGATGACGGAAGGATTATACCCAATTTCATAATGCAGGCCATGGAGGGCAAACCAATAACCATCTATGGCAATGGCAAGCAAACGAGGAGTTATTGCTATGTCTCAGATCTTGTTGAGGGCATATACAGAATGGCAACCTTGCCCGATCTTTCCGGAAAGGTCGTAAATCTTGGCAATCCTGAGGAGTATACTGTTATTGAAACTGCGGAAATCATAAAGGGTATGCTGAATTCAAAATCCGAATTCAAATTTCTTGACCCAATGGAGGATGACCCCCAGAAAAGGAATCCTGATATTAAAAAAGCAAAGAAACTGTTGAAGTGGGAGCCTGCGGTTCCTTTTGAGCAGGGCATAAAAAAGACAATAGAATACTTCAGAACAATTAAAAATGGGTAAATACGCTTACGTATATTGGTCCATATTATTCAATGTACTCGGCCAACTTTCAATAAAATGGTCGATGATAAAATTCGGGAAGGTGAGTCTTTCGGCAGGCAATATGCATAGAATTATTGAAATGTTTTTAAAACCCTATTCTATTTTGGGATTAATTCTTTACGCCATAAGCGCTGTCTTCTGGCTGGCAGCACTTTCAAGAGTTGAACTCTCGGTTGCTTATCCTATGTTGAGTATCGGTTATGTTCTTGTGTTTTTCCTTGCAGGATTTTTGCTTGGAGAGAGCATGAGCATTGTTAAGTTTGGGGGAATTGCACTTATAATTGCAGGTATTTTTATGGTGACAAAATGAAATTGACGGTGATTGTTCCTGCATACAATGAATCAGCAACAATAGAAAAGGTTTTAACACGCCTTGTAACTGTTAAGCCGGAACAAAAGGAAATTATAGTGGTGGATGACGGCTCTACGGATGGAACAAGGCAAATTCTGAATAAACTTGCGGATAGTATATCCAATTTAAAAGTTGTCTTTCATGAAAAAAACAGGGGTAAAGGTGGAGCAATAAAAACAGGCCTCTCTTATATGACAGGCGATGCCGTAGTTATTCAGGATGCTGACCTTGAATATGACCCTGCAGAGCTTATTAAACTCTTAAAGCCCATAGAGGAAAACAGGGCACGGGTGGTATATGGTTCAAGATTGCTTGAGAAATCCAATTCAAAGGGTTCAATTGCATTTTATATTGGGCGGTATTCTATTTCCTATGTTGTAAATTTGCTCTTTGGCACACATATAACAGATGCATACACATGCTACAAAATGTTCAAAAAATCTGTTATAAAAAACATTGATATAACTTCCAATGGCTTTGAACTTGAAGCTGAACTAACTGCAAAAACTATACTCATGGGGGAGAAAATAATGGAAGTGCCTATAAAATATTATCCAAGAACAATAAATGAAGGGAAAAAAATCAACTGGAGGGACTGGTTTAAAGGTGTTAAAGCACTTATAAAATATAGGTTTGGTGAATATGGCAAAAAAGAAGAAAAAAAATAAAAAAACAGCTGAGAGCTTCGGGAAAATCCTGCCCATTTTGAGCTTTTTTATCCCTGTTTTGGTGTATATCATTTATATACTCAAAAAAACACATTTTCCCATGCTCGACACTGACGGCTATAACTATATATGGTTCTGGAATATTTTGAAAGGCGGAAAGGTTTTGGGTATGCAAACAACTGTCCCAAAGCCCTTACTTATAATTCTTTACGGCATACTATCAAATGGAGGTATTAACCTCATAGAAGTGTTTAAAATACTGATGGCAGGTCTGTTTGGGCTTTCTTTTTACTATCTTGCATATGTATTCTCACAGCATAAGATAGATGCCTTTATTGCCGTTATTTTTGTCTCTCTACTCCCCTCTTTTCTTTTTGCCCTGACTTTCGGAAATAGTGTAATATATTCCACTGCACTTATTTTACTTGGATTTTACCTTTATTTTAAAGAAGAATATCTATCCTGTTCGTTTGCAATTTTCTTTTCAGGACTTGTAAGACCGGACGCCTGGGGCATCTCCATTGCCCTTGTTTTAATAGATCTTTTTCTCAATAAAAAACTCCGATATATACTCCTTTTACCATTGCTTGCTCCGGTGCTCTGGATGCTTTCTGATAAGGTACTTACCAATAATATGTTCTATTCGTTTGGCATAGTTTCTTACTACATGAAATCATCCGGGTTTGCTCCACTCCCCCACTCGCTTATTCTGCATAAATGGTGGGAATCTCTCATAAAAACTTCTGGTTTTTATGTACTTGTTTTATCTGCTGCGGGATTGGTTCTGGGACTGGTCAAAAAAGAGAAGAATATTATTATTTTATTCCTGCTTATTCTTACATTGATGCTTCAGGTTTCACTTTCCGTATACAGGGGCGGATTGTTTATGGACAGGTTTGCTTTTGCTGTTGGTATTCTGAGTATTGTTTTTATCCCGTTTTTCTTGTTTGAAATATTTAAAAACCAGGTTCCTGTTTTGAGAGTTCTTATTATGCTGCTTACTTTTGCATTTCTCTATAAAACAATAAATTATCAATACATTAATATGTGGAATATAATCAATATTGAAAAATTACATCAGATGACGGCCTTTGAGATTGCACCTCAAATAGCGCTTATTGATGATCAGAATCTTATAGTTCCAGGCAGAAGAATAGGTATTTTTTCATTCTACACTGGAAAGCCGTACTTAAACAATCTCGTTTCCGGAAGGGATTTCATATATAGAAGGCTAAGGCTGAAAGATTTCAACTATATAGTCTATATAAGAGGCGATTATACATCAAAGGCTGCTTATTTCTTTGGTGCACTGGACGGAAAAAATACCATTCAAACCGATAACCTGACAATTGAAAAAGTTTTTGAGACCTCAAACGGAACAGGTAAGATATTCAATATAATTCCTTCTTCCCAAACCAGAGAAGACTGAAAATACCGAGCAGTATCTCTGATATGGAAATCCATATTCTTTGAACTATTGAAAGTAGAGATGCTGCGTACCCGGGTATTGAAAGGTCCTTAAGCAGTACGGTTAAAATACCTTCTCTAACCCCCACACCTCCGGGCACAAAAATGGTCAGTAATCCTGCTATATATGATGTAGAAAAAGACTGAACAGCATTTTTAAGTCCTATACTGAAAGAAAACGACGTAAGAAGTAGGGCGAACGAAATGCCGTATAATATCCACGCTGCAAAGTAACCTGATAGAAATATGATTTCCCATTTAACATTGATATGCAGTGTTATAC
>JALTEL010000287.1 GCA_027073945.1 Caldifarciminota bacterium
GAAAGTGGTGGATTTCCATGATAAAATATGTAGTGCCAATAGTTGCCATTATTCTGCTGTTTTTCTCATTGAAAGATGCTATGTTAAAGCATTACGGAGGATACAAAAGCCTTGCTCTATTCCTCGGCGGATGGCTTGTTCTTATCATTGCATTTACAGTGGCCATTTTGCTCAGTAATTTAAAAACTGGAGGTGAACAATGAATGTCTCGGCATGGATTACGTTTATCATTGTAACAGCGATATTATTCGGAGGTATTATTTACTGCGTTCTGTCCTCTCACGGAAAAGGTGGGGAGAGCTGAGTTTTTTAGATAGCATTTTTTGAGGTTTTGAAAGAAAGATTTATTTTATGGTATCACGTACAAAGAGAAATGGGAATCCTTCATGGAGTAAGGGTAATAGGTTGTTTTTGTCTACAAGAGTATCCGGGTAAGTCTTAAAAAATTTAAAAGCTTTTGTTGTATCCATTTTAACTTTACTGTATATGTAGAGTAGAGCGTATAAAGACTTAGACCGTATTTTGGGGTATTGTGAATGCAGAGAGAGTTCTTTGTAAATTTCCTCTGCTTTATCAGGTCTGTTAAGGTAAAAAAAGTAGATTTCAGCAAGTCTCAATTTTGTACTGTCTCCGGAGCTATCAGATATGGCTATAGCTTCTTCAATAAGAGACGAATAAAGCTGAGCCTGTTTTTTGAGTCCTGCAAGAGGTCCTGTTTGTGCCTTTTTGTACAGAGTATCGGCAATTTCAAGAGAATCCTGGTTTTTCAACATTTCTCCCAAATCCCATGATGCTATTTGTGCGAGTGAATCCTTTGAATTTTCAGAGATAATGTTCCTGAGTTCTTTTTTATATGCGGAGGTATCCTCCATAGATAAGAGAATTTCCGCTTTTTTTAACGTTATGATTCGTTCCTTAGGGGATTTTGCAGGTACCTGTAAGCTCTTTAAAATTGAAAGCGCATCGTTGAATTTTTTTTCTTTTTTGTAAAGGTTCACAAGTGATATCTTAGCCTGAAAATCCTCTTCGGTTGTCAGGTTTTGTTTTAATAATTCCTTTATAAAAATTGATGCGTCTTTCAGGTCATTAATAGCGAGTGAATTTTGGGAGCCTACAATTAAAATCTCCTTTTTTTTCTGTTTTTTCTTAAAGTTGAGAAGGAATTTCTTGCATAGCTCGACAACACGTTTTCTTTCACCTAACATTTCGGCCATTTTTACAACAAGGAATGTAATATCGTCGCCATTTTTTTTCTGTTTTGCAAGTTCTTCAATTAGGTTATTTACCTTTTCATATTCTTTCAGTTTTAGAAGGACATTCGCGTACTCAACTTTTGCCCTGGAAGCGTATGGACTGTTTGGATAGAATGTAAAAAGTTCCTCAAACTTCCTTTTTGCCTTTCTGTTTTGCCCCAGTCTCTCATAAGATATAGCCATAAGGTACAGAGCGTCATCTACATAATGCGATTTTGGATATTTATCAAGAACCTTTGAGCATTTTGTTATTACTTCATCGTATTGTTTCCTGAGATTTTGTGCAGAGCCGTTCTTTTTATAAGCATTCTCGGCGGATTTGAAGGTGGTTTTTGCATTGTAAAATGTATTGAGATAAGCACAGGACAATAACAAAGTCAGTAAAACTGCAGTCAGTCTTCGAAGATCCACCTTATAAAATCATCCTTTTTGGGTAATAGTTTTTCCAATACGATTTCTTCATAATACCTGCTCCGCTCTTTTTTGTTGACATTTTTACTTTCAGGTATCTGCAGAACCCTTATTTTGAAATGCAATAAGTTTGATGTCAGTTCTATGATGCTTCCTTCTCTTACAGTAGCCGAGGCTTTTTTTGCTTTTCCATCAATATAAAGCAGTGTGTTTGTTTTTTTTAATAATGTTCTTTTGCAAAGTCCAACGCGTGATAGAAATATATCAGCTCGCAAAACTCAGCATTTTCCTATGTATATTTTCTTTTTGAGTCTTCGTATTTCCTTTTGCAATTCTTCCTGCTGTTTTTTTTGCATCAGCATTTGCTGTAAATATGGCTTCGCTTCATCGTATGTGTATTTTTTCCAGGGTTTTTTGTCAACCAGTTTGGTTATATGATACCCTATCTGAGATTGTATGATCTTTATATCACCTTTTTTCATATGCTTCAAAGTATCAACTGTGGAAGGTGTCAGAAAGTTCTCTTTTAGCCATCCCAGGTCCCCGCCTAAGTCTTTTGTTTGTGTATCATCGGAGTATCTTGATGCCATCTGGTCGAAACTGCTGCCCTGTTTGAGCTTGAGAAGTATTGATTTTGCTTTTTTAAGCGCCTTTGCCCATGATGCTTTGCTGGCAGTGACTTTAAATAGTATATGACGTAAATGTACACCACCTGATGCTGTGTCAACTATTTCAAATATGTGCCAGCCGTAATCTCCTCTTATTGGTCTTGATATATCGCCCGGATGTAGTTTCTTCAAATATGCAACGATAGAATCCGGGAATGCAGTATATGGAACGAATCCAAGGTCCCCACCCTGGTCACGAGTGAGGTCATCATCAGATAAGTTAACATAGTCATCAAATGTATGTTTGCCGCTTTTGATTTCTCTGTATATCTTCAGCGCCTTATGATAAACAAATGCCTCACGTGTAGAATCGGGTCTAACTCCTATCAAAATCTGAGATACTCTATATTCAGGAGGAGTTTGCATTGAATCCTTGTACTGAGTATAAAGGCTTTTGATTTCTTTTTCTGTTATATTAATTTTAGGCTGAATATATTTCTGAATATATTTCTGAGTTAAAATAGTTTCATAAACCTTTTGCCTGTTTGCCTTTTTCAACCCCTGCTCGGTCAGCCCTTCATTTTGCAACTCCTGTTTGAATCCGCTTTCTCCCAGTTGTTGTTTCAGGGTTTTTATCCATGTATCCATCTGCGAACTTACTTCATCATCGGTAACTGTGAGCGTTGTATCCTGTTCTGCCGCAACAAGAATTATGTTGTCGTTCACAAGTTTCTGTATTATCATAGCCCTAAGAGAATCTTCATTTACACCAGGGAGTTGTGCCTTGAAATATGATATGTTATCCTCAACTTCCTTTTCTGTGATAATTTTATTGCCCACACGCATCACACAGCTATCTTTCAGTATTGTTGTTGCCTGTGAAATTCCAAACAAAACCGTAATGAGAATAATGGATTTTTTTATCATTATTTGGATATCCTTTGTATTTTATATTTTTTCAGGTAGAATTTATACAGGGAATCCACTATAGTATTCTGCCGCATATATTGAATCTGCCCTTTTATCCTCTGTTTTATTTGTGGATTTATATCCGGACTGATTTTTTCATCAGTGATTTTTAAAAGAGCGTATCCTCCTCCGTTCATAGGTATCATTTGAGAAACTTCCCCATTTTTCATACTATTCAAAGCACTTACAACAGGGTTGTTAAATCCGTAGTAAAGTCCCAATTCTCCTATGTTTGCATTTGGAATTGGCCGGTATGTTATAATCTGCTTTTTCTGATAGTTTTTGAGCCTTGCCTGACTGTAAGGGGAAAAATTGGACAATAATCTTCTTAATTCATTTGTTTTTGATGTGTCCATATACGATACCATGGCAATATTTACAGTCCTTCTAAATTCGCCCGGATGCTTTGCAAGAAAATTTTCAACATCCACATCGGTTATTACAATATTACCTATTTTTCTTCTTAAGAATTCTTCTGCTACAAGGTTTCTTTTGTAAAGATTTAGTTTTCTTAAAAGGGCAGGGTCTTTTAACATTCCTTCATCTTTGGCTGCAAGATACATAACCACTGTTTTTTCGAGTTGTTTCAGCATGCTCTGCTTTAAAGAGTCGGATACTTTTTGGCCTTGTGGCAACTGAAGCGCCAGGTCTTCTTTGCAGATGGTTATGTTACCTATCTTTTCTATCGGAGTGCCCTTTATATTTTCACTGGTGCAAGCTGTCAATAGTACAGACAACAATACAACCGGTATTATTGTTTTTTTCATAATAATTTTTCCTCCTATTTCTGTTTTAATATCTTAAACCAAAAGGCCTGTTCAATCAACAATTCATAGGCAAATTACACAGAGTTTTTACGGAAAATATACGATATTTTCCGTAAGAGCTTTTTCGAGTTTCTTGTTTCTTTTGAGATTTTTGGGCATATAATAAGTAGGTGACATGATTTTCTCAAGTTGGTCCCTATGTTTTTGAAATGCCTCGTACCCTTTGGGGATTATTTCTTCCATCTTTTCAAAATTGTACCAGTTATAATTGTTAAGGTCAATGTGAATCACAATATCTGCAAAGGTTTCTTCATAATCCTGCAAGCGTTCAAGAGATATGTACTCAGTTCTTATCAAAACCTCTGCAGGATTTTTATAGATTTTTTTAATGGGCAATCTGTGTGAGACATCAATTGCGATTATCACATCACATCTTTCTCTGACAAGAGGGAATACAGGTACGTTATGCGTTATGCCACCGTCAACAAGCAGCATATCTCCTAATTTTACAGGAGAGAAAACGCCGGGTATTGAAGATGTTGCCCTGATTATGCGCAGTGCATTCCCACCTTTAAATACTATATCCCTTCCACTTACAAGATCTACTGCAGTAATTAACAATTTGGGCTTAAGGCTCTCAAGAAAAACGTCTTTTCCCAGTAAGTGCCTGTAAACTTCCTGTATATCGTTATCTTCTATCAAGGCCTGTGTTACAAGAGATTTTGCGAGTAATATCTTTTCCCTAACTTCTGAAAATATTTTTGATATATTACCATTTTTCCTGTCAAACGGTTCACTTATATTTAAGTTTTGAAATTCTTTTGAAGATTGAAGTTCCTTTATCCGTTTTTCTATCTCATCGGGGTTTTTCAGCATGCTGTAAAGCACAGCAACTATTCCTCCCGCACTTGTGCCTGCAATACATGATGGAACTATACCCATTTCAGAAAGTCCTTTCAGGATACCTATGTGAGCATATCCCTTTGCGCCACCTCCTCCCAAAGCAAGGCCTACTCTTGGTTTCATACCTATATTTTATAACCGTTCGGGTGAATAAGCAAATAGTTATATTTTTAATAATTTTTGCCTTTACTTGATTCTATGTACTTGTAGCATTATCTTCATGCTATGTATAAAAGAGTATATATGAAATTGGTGGCCTGTATATTTTTTGTCCTGGTTGTATCCTGTGGTAGAAATGGAGTCTTTGGTCATGGCTCGACCATGGGGATTGCATACAAGGGCAAATTCAGAGTGTTTACTTTACAGGGAGGGAAACAACTTTATAACTTCAGTTCTATAAGAGGATTTAGAAATTTTGAGATTCCAAGGTATGGAACATTATGGAATATTGAACAGAGATCTGTTGTGGGAAAAGACCGAAACTCGCTTGTAAACAAGATTTTTATAACGGGAATAAGTCCTGCAAACGGTAAAGTGGTTTGGGAGAAATACATACAGGGCGGTAAGCTCATAGCGTATTCGGAGATGGATTCACTTATTTTAGTTGCAACCGATTCACAAATAGTGGTAATAAACAGAAAACAAAAAAACTCAAAATTATATACATCACCTGGAAAACTCTCATTTGTGATATTTCACGACAAATACATCACTGCATCATCGGATTCCACTCTTACAGCCTTTAGCTTGCAAAAATTTCCACAACCTGTGCTCATAAAAAAATTAAGGTCAGCAATACCTTTATTTGATAATGGAAGTAGTATATTGATTGGTTTTAAGAGGCAAAAGGTGTTGTATGGTTTTAGGAGAGATGAATACGTTCCTGCATTGATTGATATGAAGGGTAATATTTTATGGAAGCAGAAAAATGTTCACTTAAGATACGTTTCGCAATATCCGTCAGTTTGTGTGAGAGATACCAATTTTATCATAAAAGGTATGAATGTGTTTATTCTAAGTCAGCATAACGGCTCGCTCGTATGGGCACTGGACACCGCTGTAAAATACGGATTTTTCAGTGAAAAGCGATATTTTTATGTTATATATCCACTTACGGATGTAATTAAAAAATACGATTATTCAGGTGTGCTTGTGAACAAGAGCAGAGATGAAAAGAATTTCCCGGTTACGGATATTTTCCCTCATGACAACATACTTTTATCAAGCAATAAATTTTTCTATCTCCAGGATACGGGCTTTGTTTTTATTGGAGCATTAAACACTCAAAATCCTGATTACATAATGAAAAACGGCGATTATATCGCTGCCTTGACGAAGGATAATAATATAGCTCTTTTGAGCATTAAACGTAAAAGAGTTCTATGGATTTCGCAGTTGATGTGATTTAGATTTTTTCTACGGATTGTATTGTTGTTTTTGCCCTCTGTAAGAGAGATGACGCCTCCACATCGTAATCTTCGAGGTGCGCAACCCCTGCGCCTATTTTGAGACCCTTTACAGGGGAAAGGTCAATAAGGTTCAGTGCATCCCGCACCCTGCGTATTGCTATTTCAACTCCTCCGTTCTGTGTAAATGGTAAAATAGAGAGAAAAGAATCCTCAGTATACCTGCCAACCACATCTGATTTTCTCAGGGTTTTTAACATAGCGCCCGAAATTTTTTGCATCATTTTTTCAAGCACTTTTGTACCATAGGAATTCTTTAGCTCGTTGTAATTCAAAATTTTGAAAATAACAATGGCAAATGCAAAATTATATCTTTTTGCCTGACTGAAAATGAGTTGCACGAATTCTTTTAGCATTATCTGTGAATAGGCTCTTGTTATAAAGTCTTTATAAGTATTCTGGGCGATTTCAGCCTGCAAGTTTGCTCTGTTGTGAACAATGGAAAAAACCAGAGCGAGGAGTTTAAGCGTTGCAAGATTATCAGTGTCAGGCTCGAACTTGTTCTTGTAGAAAAGAATAAACATGGAGTCAACATCTTTTCCATTGGATGCTATGGGCAGAATAAGCAGCGTTTTCAATTCGTACCACTGCATAATTATTGAAAGTGCACCAAGAGTTTTTGGGATATTTGTGCTATTGTAAATAACAGGTAGTGCAGGGGAGAGCGGTGTATCTCCTCCGATACTGAGCACCATTCTTTTGGGGATACCTTTTTCAAACCCTTCAAAGGCTACTGGTGTAAATTTGACATTATCCTTTGAAAGTGCAAAAAAAGCAGCGGCATCACTTTTATTTATATGCGATGCAATCTGCTCGAGATTCACCTGAACGAATTTATGGAAGTTCCTTATTTTATAACTTTTGCTGAGTAATTGCTCTATCAATTCTATCTTGGGATTTCCCTGTTTGATTTCGTGTATAATGGTAAAAACATAGAGTTTAAAATCTATGTCCTCAATGGTATATTTTTCGGATTTCACTTCGTATTTTGTATTATTTATCTCTATAATCCTCTTTTCATTTTCTTTGATGTCTTCAGAACCTATCAAAGCATAAATAGTTGTGCTTGTTATAATTGCATTCCTTGGAAGGTTCAGTAACTTTTCTGCGGATTGTGAAAGCTCTGTTATTAAACCGTCTTTATCCGTTATTATAAGCGGCACAGGACTTACATAGAAAGCGTTTTTGAAAACCTCACTTATAAGGCTTTTTACCATAGTAAAATTATAAAGTAAGGCAGGGGATTATACAAGAGAATAGAACAAAACTATACTTACACACTAAAATTTTTACTAAGTATTGGATCAAACTGTTGGAAAGGAACTTTTACTACTGCCCTTTTTCTCTGCATTCTCTGCATATGCCAAAGTAATATATATCGGCATATTCAACGCTATGACCGTCAATTTCTTTTGGCGTTTTGAAGTCAAGTGATGGCACATCATAAATCTTACCGCACTGCATGCACAAAAAATGGCTGTGAGGATATACATTGGTATCGTAAACCACGCGCTCTTTTTCAATGCGCAACTCTTTGAGGATCCCTATTTTGGCGAATATTGAGAGATTGTTGTAAATAGTTCCCAGAGAGATAGAAGGGAAATCCTTCTTTATCAGGTTATACACATCTTCTGTAGAGAAATGCCCGCTGTTTTTACTTATAAAATCCAGTATTACGAATCTCGTTGTGGTCATTGGTATCTTACTTTCCCTCAGTTTCTCTATTAGCTGCTCTTTTGAAATATTTGTATGTTTCATTTAAATATTATACAGTAAGAGTTACGTTTATTCAAGTAGGCGTTATTCCTCAAAAATAATTGCACCGAAGGGGATAATGTTTCCTCAAAATAAAGGTGACAAAAATAGAGAAACGATAAGAGTTTCAAAAACAATAGG
>JALTEL010000288.1 GCA_027073945.1 Caldifarciminota bacterium
CCCCATTTCTATATATTTCCCAATATTTCTGTGTGACATCTCTATTATAAGGTATCCTCCGCGTTTTAACACATAGTATGCCTGTTTCATAAGTTTCTTTGTATGGAAAAGACCATCATCCCCGGATAAAAGTGCTGTCTTTGGCTCTTGCTTAACAACAATTGGCAGAGCATCAAATTCAGATTCTGCAATGTATGGAGGATTGGAAAGGACTATGTCCAAACTCTCACCTTTAAAACAACTCAAAGTATCACACAAAAAAGCGACAAAAGAAGCTCTAAGGCTCAATCCGTTTTTATTGGCAATTCTTACAGCTGATTGCTGCGTGTCTGTGGCAAATCCTTTCATACCCGAGAGAATAGAAAATGCAACAGCAACAGCCCCACTTCCCGTTCCAACATCGCAGAATTTTCCGTGCTGTTTACTGTATTTTAAGGCAGTCTCCACGAGCACCTCGGTCTCTGGACGCGGAATAAATACATCCCTGTCTATAAGGAGTTCAAAACCCATAAAATCCGTCCTGCCAAAAATATACGGCAAAGGGATTCCCTGTCTGCGTTTATTTAATATGCGCTTTGCAATATCAGTTTTGCTTGTCGGAATATCCCTTAGCAAGAAAAATTTTCCTTTTTCAACCCCGAATAAATTATAAACTATCTCATTGCACTCTGCTTCAGGAAAGTCAGATATAGTGCTTAACTCCTCTACCAGTAAATTATAAAATCTTAATGGATTCAATTTTCCTGCGTTCTTCTTCTTTTAGGAGAGGCTTTATTATAAGGTCAAGATTACCATCCATAATTTCCGATAATTTGTATATGGTTAAACCTATTCTGTGGTCCGTGACCCTGTTCTGTGGAAAATTGTACGTTCTTATTTTTTCGCTCCTGTCTCCGCTTCCAATGTAAGAACGCCGCTCTGCCGTGAGCTTTTTTTCCTCACTTACCTTCATCATATCATATAACCTTGCCTTAAGCAACCGCATTGCTTTTTCTTTATTTTTATACTGAGACCGCTCTTCTCTACAAACCACAACAATACCTGTTGGCATGTGTGTGATCCTGACAGCAGAGTCTGTTCTGTTAACATACTGACCACCAGGTCCGCTTGCTCTGAACGTGTCTATCTTTAAATCATCAGGATTTATTTCTACCTTGGTATGTTTAAACTCAGGAAGCACAACAACAGACGAAGTAGAGGTATGAATCCTTCCGCCGGATTCTGTTACAGGCACCCTTTGTACTCTGTGAACGCCCGATTCCAAGTGCAATAATTTATAAGCGTCTTTCCCCTCGACCATAAATACAATCTCTTTAAACCCATCCCTGGGAGTAGGATGAGAATCCATAACATTCACTTTAAGTCTTTGGGCCTCGGCATACTTGGCATACATTTTAAACAGGTCATGGGCAAATATGGCGGCCTCTTCACCTCCCGCACCAGCCCGTATTTCTACAATGGCATTTCCCTCGCTATCACTGTCGTCCTCAACCAGAATTTTTTTAAAATTAAATAAAATCTCGTTGTGTTGCTTTTTCAGATTGAGCAACTCCGCCTGAGCCAATTCCCTTATTTCTGTATCATCTCCTTTTAAAAGGTCTTCTGTTTCTTTCAATTCCCTTTCTATTTTGAGCAGTTTCTCAGCCATTTCGGCAATAGGAAGAATCTTTGAGTAATAAGCTGCCAGTTCCGCTCTTTCCTTATCACCCATGCCAGGTTTAGCAAGCTTTTTCTCTATTTGCTTTTTCTTCTCTATGAACTCATTTATTACACTCATTTCAGCACTACTATCTTGCTTTTGAATTGCTTTGATTTAAGAAAATAAATGCCGCTTTTAAATGAGGCAATATCAAATATATTTTTACCTGCTTTAAGCTGAAAAACAGCCACACGTCTTCCCTGCGCATCAAAAACATTTAAAAAGGCACAGTTGTATGTGCTATAAATTTTAAGGCTACGGCTTACAGTATTACTTAAAAGACGCAATTTTCCCATATGCATATTCTTGTCTTTCACATCACCGTACCTATAGTCCAGATTCCCTGTCCTGTGAATATCATGTTTCAGCATAGGCCATGAATAGGAGGATGTGTCAAAAGGAACAGCAAAGTTAAAAACAAAAAGTTCATTGGCAAAACTTGATGCAATTAAATTTGCATCACCATTCTGATTTAAATCGTCTACAGCCGGGGACGGATAAGCATACGATAAGAGGTCAATCGGAAAACCCTCCATTTGATTCGTCCCATATGTAAGAGCATAGAGCTTTGAATCAACAGAACCTTTGATGATTTCTCTATAACCGTCATTATTGAGGTCAGATATTAGACACGTTGAAGGTCCGCCCGCTGCAAGACCTGTCGGATAACCGTTGAAGTACGTGCCATCGGGCTCAAATACTGCGACTCCAGTTCCCATATTGACAGCAAGCTCTATTGTTCCATCACCGTCAATATCACCTGCCGAAGGATTGAAGAAGTAAGGCGTATTACTCACTGGCCTTGTCCATATCGTATCCCCGATGCTTGTATACAATGCAGCTCTCTGATTATCGGTACACAAAAAGATTTCTTTGCCAGGATAATCACTTCTGACATCCCCTATGACTATACTGCTCTGGCAACCGCCGGCACCAACGGGGAAACCCTGCTTAATTTCCAGCGAATCATTCACAAAATCAAATACATAAAGCGTATTAGCGGTGTCCTTGGAACCAACAACAATGTCCGGGATACCATCTTCATCAATATCTCCTATTGAAGGAGAGGAAAATCCGCCTTCCAGTTTAAAGCTGTCAGGGCAATATCCCGAAGGCTCGAATATATACATCCATCCATGGCTTGATTTTGCAACTATCTCCGGAACTCCATCATTGTTCAAATCACCAATTGCAGGTGTTGAAAAACTGCCCCATTCCATATCTCTCGGCCATCCGGGCAATGTTTTGCCAGAGCCATCAAGCACAAACAACTGATTGTTTCCATGCCAAGGAGCAATTACAATTTCATTTATACCGTCGGAATCAAAGTCATAAGCAGCAGGAGATGAAAAGATAACTCCATGGAGGTCAACAGGCCATCCAGGTATCAGTGTTCCATCCTGAGCAAAACAATACAACAGACTGTCCTGGAAAGTGCCAATAATAATCTCTTTCCCGGGATACAGGGCATTCACATCCGCCACTAAAGGCGAAGAATAACCTGTTCCAAAAACAGAAACTGGCCAACCTTCTTTATACTCGGGGTTTGGGACAGCACCAACGCTATCAGAATGCATACTTTCCATACCTGTCGAATCAACTGCCGAAATATCATAATAATATTGCTTATAAGAAAGCCCATTATCTTCAAAAAACGCAGCATTCACAGGATACGGTGTAAGCAGAACCTTTGTCTTTCTGTCATCAGTCCACCTGTAGACATTGTATCTTAAACCCTGCACCTTTGTCCATTGCAACTTTATGCGACCTGGGTAGGGAACAGCTGAAAGCCCCCACGGCCTGCCAACAATATGCAATTTACAGCGGAATGTATCGTTCAAATTTTGGGAATGCACTGTAAATTTCAGCGGTATCAATGTATCCGTTGTTATGAGAATTGGGAAAACAGGGCTTGCAATGCTGAGAGGTGGAATGTTTGATATAAAGGATGTATCGCTAATGACATGTACTCCATCCACTTCCGGGATAATCTTACAGGTTAAATTCCTGGCCTCCCCATTACCGCTGTTTCCTATTGTAAAGTTCGAGAATAATGTATCTCCGTCTAATCGGTAAGACAAACTGTTAATGCCTATCACAGGGCCGCTGATACTTATATCCATCGAATCCAGATAAGATTTGAATGATGTATTTAATTCAATTTTTATTTTAAAAGATGAATCACCCTGGAAGAAATCGGATATTCCGTTAAATACACAGAGCTGTGCAGAAGACATATCACTGAAACTGAAAGAAGTGTCGGAAAAATGCAATGCTCCCGGTATCTGAACCAATTGAACCGTCAAATTACTCACGGTATCCTGAGGAGTAATTTTCATAATCATTGAAAAAGGCTCGCGGGCTTCAATAACCCCGTTGTGATTGCCTCCCTCAACGCTATCTGATACGCTCAGGCTATCCAGTCTTGCAGGGAAATACGAATAGTTAACCCATATTTTCTTATCTCTTATATGAAACTTGGGATGAACAAATGTCAGGTAAGCGTATCCTGGGCTATTGGATGGAATTTTGAGGAGAACTTTACCAAGTGCATTGGTATATTCGTATTCCATAAACTCAAAAGGTTTGTAAAGGACAACTCTGGCAGATTCCACGGGATTCCCATACTCATCCGTAATTCTCATGGCCAATATACTGTCCTGTATGGTATCAGGTATATTGCTTGTAAAATTCAGAGGAGTCCCTCTCCATAAAGATAAAAGTGGGTCTGACAGAAGTATATAAGAGTAAAGCGAATATCTGAATTGATTATCCTGTGCACTTATTGGAACCATATCCGCTCTGGATTGCCCATCTGCCCAGCCCACAGGTCTTTCAGTATTAAAAATCAGGTGATAGAGCTTTTCACTCATCTGTGTTGAACTCGTAAAATCATTCCTTGTACAACTCCTCGCCGCTATGGCAATAGGCGATTTAAAGATATACTCAAGAAGGCAATCCTTATCCACGGCACCTGTATGACAGGAAGCTATATCAAAAAACGTGGCATTTGTTGAATCCGCTCTGGGAATACTGGCTATACTGAATGGAACATTCATATAGTTCAAAAAGATCTCACTCATATCGCCATGCGCAAGTGTGTAGACATAAGATACCCCACCCTTTAAATAATGCAAAAATTCGGAAAGAGTAATCGGAGCCTGGTCCTGGTAAAGAAACGCCTTCTGGAAGTACTCAGGAAACTCATCGGCTATGGTATTCACATAGGCACTACCATCTGTCTTCTGGGTTATTGAAGATGAATGAAACAGTACATTTGAAAGCGTAGACCATGATACTGTCTCTTTGTATGCCTTTAACTTTTTTATGTAATAAAAAAATTCCGCCTTTGTTTTCACAGGAATTCTGCTGACATACACATCGGGATACAGGTCCACTGAGTCAGCCACTTCTCCGAATACGCCATTATTATTTTTATCCCATGTCCCATCAAGGTCAGAATAATATAGGTCAGTTGGGATGGAGTCATCAGCTCCCTGATTTAAGCTTACAAAAACCATCCGAAGTGGAATATCTTCATTGTCACCGGCAAGCAAAACGTATACAACACCTTCATTTGCATGGAAATACTTTATGGCATTTCTTATTTTCTCGGCTCTGTCAACCCCTCTATAATGTTGCTCTATAAATTCAGTAGTTAAAACTTTCCCCATTATACCCTGACGCATTCTCCAGTTTTCCAGAGATTCAGCTGGTTGAAGGAACTCAGAGGGTGTAATGACTAAATATTGATAATCAAAATTTTGTTTTGCATTCAACCTGATGAAAAAGGTTGAGAGAACCAAAAATAAAATTATATAAAACCACCCCCGACGCTACACTTCTATTGCATCCACTTTAACAATTGTATACAGCGTTCTATGACCTATGACTTTTTTATAATCTTTTCTCCTCTTGTATTTAAAAGCAATTACTTTGGGCGATTTGACATCTTTTACTTTACTTAATTTAACATTTGCATGCTCCACTTCGGGGAAACCTACCTTAAGCGCATTTTCGTCTTTTACCATCAATATTTCATCCACAGCAGGATGTTCCTCATGGGTAAATGGTATTGCAAAAACTTCATTTTCTTTTATGATAAATTGTTTGCCTTTAATTGATATGACAGCTTCCTTCATTATTTACCTCCCTGTGGTAATTTGTTCTGCTCCTGGGGTAGCTGGGGACTATTTTCTGCAGGCTTTACAGGTGCTGGCTGAGTTTGTCTCTGCTGATGCATTGCTTTGTTGAGCTCCTTTATATAAGCTGATTTGCTGGCCTTTACAGGACTATTCATATAAGACAAACCCAGTGAAAGCAATATAAACAGGGTACCAAGCACAGCAGTTACCTTTGCAAAAAAGCTTGGAGCACCTTTTGCCCCCAAAATATTCTCCATACCACCTCCGCCGCCAAAAACACCCGAAAGTCCTCCTTCCTTTGGCTCTTGAACAAGTACTATTATACTCAGAAATATAACAAGAATCACATAAAATGCAAGTAAAATCCCATACATTTAAATCCTCCTATATTGCATTTTCGATTATTTTAATAAAACTTTCCACATTAAGAGATGCACCGCCGACAAGACCTCCGTCTATGTCTGGCTGCTCCGATAACTCACGTATGTTATTAGGCTTTATACTACCTCCGTATATCAGTGATATATCAGAAGTGCCAAATATCTGATGCAGAGTCTTTCTTATAAAAGCATGCATTTCCTCTGCAATCTGTGGAGTTGCTGTTTTTCCCGTACCTATAGCCCACACAGGCTCATAGGCAATAACCATATTATTAAGTTCTTGTTCATTAACGCTGGAAAGCCCGGTTTCCAATTGCTTCGCAACAACGGAAAAAGCTTTGCCCTGTTCTCTGTCAGAAAGCATTTCTCCAACGCACAGCACGGTTTTCAATCCATGATCAAGCCCGGCACGAACCTTCCTTGATATTATCTCATCATTTTCGCCGAATATATGCCTTCTCTCTGAATGTCCCACAAGAACAAATTCAACGCCTATCTCTTTCAGCATGGCAGCGGACACTTCACCGGTGTATGCACCCTGTTCTTCATAAAAAAGATTCTGCGCACCTATCAACAAGCCCGTACCATAGCTCATTTCTACAGCTCTTTGAAGAGAAGTGAATGTGGGGAATATTACAACTTTGTATTCACTGGAGCTCCTTTTGAACAGGGGAATAAACTCTTTCATAAATTCCTCTGTTTCCGCTATTGTTTTATTTAATTTCCAGTTACCACCGATGATTTTATCTTTCATAGTTTACTATTTTACAGTATTCAGCGCGAACATTCAATTATTCGCCACTTCCACTTAACTCGTAAAGTCAGAATGAATAAGCTATCATACCCAGAGGTACGGAGCTTCCCCTCCGTGCGCCTTTCACAAGAGCAAATGCACCTGCATAAGGATTGATAAAAAACTTAAATCTTCCCGTGTCCCTGCCTTTGACTCCAATACTTTGTTTAGACATTAAAAAGTACGAACCATAGACACCTACAGGCATTAATACTCCGGAAGTCAAAAGAAGCGCACTGGGGCTTCCGTTAAACAGCAACATTGTACCACCAACCACTGTGTTGGCAAGTAGCGGCACAAAAAGAGTAAACAGCGCTCCTCCCGTTGAAATATCTCTCTTTCTTGAGAGATAATACCCAAGTCCATATCCAACAGACGTAAGCCCAAGACCTGTTGCCACGCGAAAACCTTCATGTTCCAGTGCGTTTTCATCAATACCAAGGGATATCAGCCATACAGACCCGAGCACAGTTGAAGATGATAACTGTTCAAAAAAAGCATCTCCCCAGGTGGCCTTTGTATCTTTCATAAACACTGGTACGCTTGCATAAGACTCTATAAAAGGAACTATCGCATATACGGCAGCATTGCTTTTAAAATTGTCCACAATTGCCACATGGAATAAACCAAGCTCTGAGAAATTCATCCATCTCTGCGCACTTGCAGCATTCAAATTCAACGCATAAAACAATTGATAATTACCCAGATTCTCAAGTGTGCTGGATAAAAGTGCAATCCCCCACGCATTGTCTTTATTTCCCAAAAGCAGCCCCTGCAGTAGACCATTCCAACCTCCGTACAGAGAAGCAAGAATCATCCCTCCGGAGATCTGCCTTGTGGTAAGAGAATTGGCATATGAAAGTCCTGTCCAGAGAGCCGGAGTAAGTAATCCCACACCAGCTGCGGTCCTATCATGCAAATTAAGGCCCAAAGGAACGAGCCACGAATACATTGTAAGACCCTGAAAAGCTTCTGCACCCAGATAATATCCGAGATTTTTCTTTGCATATAGGCTGTTCGCCCCAATAAGTAAGGTTAAAAATATAATAGACAGATTTTTATACAATCTTCTCCGCATTAATTAATATTTTAAAGCAAAGAAAATGAAAAAGCAAAATGCCGTTATTCCTCAAAAATAATTGCACCGAAGGGGATAATGTTTCCTCAAAATAAAGGTAACAGAAATAGAGAAACGATGAGAGTTTCAAAAACAAAAGGAGGGAGCTCCCGGGATAGTGTATCCTATT
>JALTEL010000289.1 GCA_027073945.1 Caldifarciminota bacterium
TATCATCCCTTCGTTTATGTCGTAGCCGTAGACCTCAATACCCGCAGAAGCGAGGGTCACCGCGGTGGGGAGGCCGATGTAGCCGAGGCCGATTATGCAAACATTCATTCAATCACCTTCGATAATATTCTCTATTTTCTTCACCAGTTCTTCTTTTACTTTTTTAGACCGAGAAAGGTCTGCTTTTCTCCGTGTGGATGATTTTATGTATTGAACCATCTCTTCTACATTGCGAGTCCGATACACCCATCCCCTATTTATCATTTCTTCATCTACGGACAGGAGTTCAGCTTTCGGGAAGAATGAGATCGATGGGACTCCCATGCAGGCAGCTTCTCTGGCCAGAGTTCCTGCACCCGTTAGTACAGCCTTTGAAAACCATGCTGCGCAGACTCCGTTTATTGGTTTATCTGGAATAAAGAGATTTTTTTGATTCTTATACATGGATTTGTACTTCTCTTTTTCTTCTGGATATCTCGGAAGGAGTACTGTATTGATACCTTCTCTTACGAGTTTTTCTATAAGGGATGGAACTACGCTATTTTTCATTGAGATGTAATGTGCATTATATGACTCTGGCCGCACAATCACATAATCCTTGTAGGGGACCTCTTTCGTGCATGCAGAGGGGGCAAAATCCGCTATGTAAATATCTTCTTTAAAACCATCAATTCTCATCAGGTTTTTGGTTTTAAACCTCTCCATATTAAGCGCTGTCGGGACAATTACATAGGTACTCTTTTCATATATCATTCTATTTATTCTGTTATCAAAATCATTATCAGAAATGGTAATTGATGGCTTCATTCGGATTTTGCTTGCAAGAACGCTGTAAATAGAGGCATGGGATATAGAAAAATCAAAGTTCGGGGTCAGGAGTGCAAGTTCTGCTGTCCTAAGCCCCAGGTTGAACGCTTTCCCTATTTTTCCTTTTCCGTAGAACCTCCCGACGGGTTTATATCTCATGTTGTGTATGTCCATCAGGCCTATTATCTCTGGGTAATCTCTGGCTGTTATGTAAAAATTGTATGGAAGGTCTTTTAATAGTGTTTTGAAAAAGAGCGGTTCGTGAGAGTTCTTGATGTCCACCCATATCTGTAATTTTTTCTCACCCCCTCTCATCTTATCACCACCAGAGGTTAGAGGAGGGCGAGTATCAGTGCCGCTACTCCACATAATCCGTAGAACATGAGAATTTTCCTTACAAGGTCCTTTTCGCTTATGGGCCCTCTGCTCATAATCATGCAGCGAATATCGTATGTTCTGGCCGATTTCGGAACCTCCAATCTGCCGTCTTCATGTATTATAGGATGTTTACACACTGCGGTTCTGTCCGCTCTTTTTGTTCTGTAGATGATTGTGTGTGGTACCTCACAGAAAAGGACATCTACAAAAACAGGTATGAGGAGAATTGCACCGTATAGTTGAATATTCCCGATTATGGAGCCTGCTGCTATTAAAGCCCCCATGCTCAGTGTGCCAACATCTCCCACGAATGTTTTTGCCGGAAACTTATTATAGTAATAAAGGGCCAGCGCAGCTCCGAGAAGTGCGGAAAAAATCAAAAGGGTCGAAAGGCTGGAATGTTTTATAAGGGCTATTACTAGCAAAAACGCACTAATCACCGCAGTTTCTCCTGTTTCCAGTCCATTGGCTCCTGCAGAGAGGTTTATCGCATTGGCTGCACCGGTTATTGCAAATGGAACGAGGATTAACCAGTAGAAATGATATGGGAAAGTAAAGCTTAGGCCAAGGGGAAGATTAACCCGGTGAGAACCCATGTGCACTATCATAATCGGAAGGGCCGCAAAAGTAACAAGGGCAACCTTCACTTTGGGGGATAGTACGGATATGTCATCTACCAGCCCCACAAACGCCGTCATAAAGAGTGTCCCCAAGACAGCTAAAATAACATCTGGAGCTACAGTTGATATAAGTTTTTCAATTCCTATAACTACCGTGACTGCAACTGCAAAACCCATAATGGCTGCAATTCCGCCCATTTCTGGTACCTTTTTGTCGCCCTTTTTGTTAACATCTCTTCCTGTCATATCTCGTATCTTCATTTTCTTCATGAGTTTTGGGGTGGTAATAAAGGTTATGACAAACGCAAGAAGGCCAGAGAGCCCCGATAGCATCAGATTCATATCCTGTTGGAATTGCTTCTCATATTTAAGTTTTGCTTTGGAATTCATTGAATAAATGATGAAGTATAAGTGGAAGTCGAGTCTTTATTATGTGTGTGTATTTATTAATTATTAGTTCCTCTGCCTATGCCTATGTACGGGGTTTCAATTGCGCTGGCACCCAGCGTCTTCCGCCCGTCAACTATCAATTCAAGCCCGTATTTATCGTAATCAATCTCCTTAAACTCCTTCCAGTCCGACTGAATCATGCATATGTTTGCTTGGGAAACCGCCTCTTCTGCGGAGCTGGCATAAGTGATTCCGGAAATGAGCCTTCTGAAGTTGTCCATT
>JALTEL010000290.1 GCA_027073945.1 Caldifarciminota bacterium
ATCTCAAAAGATACATTGGATGAACCAAAAGACGGGGGCGGCATTTCAGAGCCGAGCAGTGCGCGAACGCCTGCGGACCCCAAGAGCCACACCCCCGTCAAGTAGATATTCTACTTGACGAAGGTCCTCTCGTCACCTATAAAATTCAATGATAGACCCCTCTGCCCCTTCCTTGATGCTATTTGGAGAAGTCTGATCCTGTCTAATAAACTAACAAAACTACCAATGTCCCCCATTATTGACTCTCGATCCTTGTCGTTCCAGAAAATCTTCCTTCTCTCTATGCCCCAACCCATCACATGATGCAAAACTCCAGGGGCGTCTAATCTCGCTGACCTCGGCATGCCACAACCTCTATTATAAATCAACCAGCTCGTCAAGAACGCTCGGAACGAACGTCCCCCTGTAAATGCACAATGATAGACCCCTCTGCTTCTCGGGATCTAACGGTGAAGCTCAGGGGCACCAAATCTGCGGGGCTACCAGCCTTCAATTTGCAATGAACTTGATGCGGAGCACGGCATAACGACTACCGCCGAGCTATTTGGCGTCCCCTGAAGTGTCTTGTTCGGTGTCTACTTCTGGCATGATGTATTCTATTTTGCCGTCTTTCCATATTGGTATTTTTAGGTTGTTCTTCATGGCATCTTCTGCTGCCTTCTTTGCAGCCCTCTTCAATGCTTTTAATCCCTTTGTAGCATAACTTTCATGTTGATTTTTCATGCTGCTATCCCGACTTGTCAATAATTACCGGTTGAGGACCAGAGGTGTCAAAAACTGTCCATTCATCGGTCAACGGCCTGTAAAGTGCTTGAAAGTTGATCCAGCTTCTTTCAAAGCGACGTTTGATATCATCTACAGGGATATTGTGTCCTCCTTCGGATACACGCAGTTTCACACGTTCTATTGCCAAATCTACTGAGGCCAATTTTAAAAAATATATAACAATTTTATAACCGTTAGATTTCATCTCATCGATTTTCTTTATATATGTTCTCCCACTTAATGTCGTTTCAAATGCGAATGGTTCTCCTTTTTTAATACGCTCGTCTATTTGATGAATCATCAATTTACCAGCCTTTATTGCTGCACCTTCCGGTCGAAATGGCGCTAATCCTGCCGCTATCAAATCGGCATTAATGAAATTAAGACATTTAGCTTCCTCTGGGAGAAATTCTTTCGCAAATGTCGTTTTTCCCGCTCCATTTGAACCAGCAATAATATAGCAAATTTTAGTCATTTATCTGTTTTTATTACACTGAATTCGAAGTTGATCCTATTTAGTTTTCTTTTGTTTCCGGGCTGTTACAGATGCTTCTACTGCCTGTTGATAAATCGATTTCTTTCAGGATTCAGGCAGATTGGTCACTTCTGCTTCAGCTAACGCTTTGTGAATCTTTGGTTTTACATGTGTATCGAACATAATATGGCATGTAGGACAAAGCATTAGAAGATTGTTACCTCGTTTTTTGTCTTCAGCCACAATATGGGCCTTTTGCCTCAAGGCAACATAATATCCGCAAAGCTCACATATCCCTTCAGATGTTGTTTTCATATTACTCAAGTTTCAGAGTTGATATATCAGCTTGTAATTAAAGAGTTTTTTCATGCGACACACGAATTAGCTTTATGTTGCTATATTAAACGTATAATACAGTAACAAACTATTACTAATAGTTATATATTCTTATTGGATACTGCAACAAAAAATAGAATTTAGCAGACATGGCTATTTTTACTTAATTTTCAAGAGGTTAATCCAAGTCCGAAACTTGAGATATTAGAATCACCGAACAGTCCTAATATATGGGAAAAGTCCATCATATTGGCCTATAGCGGACATATTTTCCAGTTATTTTGATAACTGGCCGATAAGGATGGAAATATCAATCCATATATTACTTTTATGTTCAAAAAATCTACTTATTGAGATAGTATGTCAACAATCATGGAAAATCAAGTGAAATTTCTCCCAAATCCAAAACTGAAGCTCATGGACCAGGTCAAGGAAGTCCTCCGGTATCATCACTATGCCTACTGGACCGAGCAGACATATTGCAAATGGATACTGGGAAAGCAGAGGGGGTCAGGCATCGAAAATAGAATTTAATCTTTGACATTGCCTCCTGAGATACTATAATTTTTGTATTATGGCACGACCTTATCGGCTGCAAGTAGAAGACTGTTTCTATCATATAAGGTGGGTCCTCGACGTTTTCTGTGGTTTGATATAACTCAAGTTTCGGAGTTGATATATCACCTTGTAATTAAAGATTTTTTTCATGCAATACACGAATTAGCTTGATGTTGCTATATTAAACGTATAATATATTAATAAATTATTACTAATCATTATATATTCTTATTTAATACTGCAACAAAAATAGAATTTAGCAGACATGGCTATTTTTACTTAATTTTCAAGAGGTTAATCCAAGTCCGAAACTTGAGATTAAACTAACTCCGTAAGGTCAACCTCTCTGTCCATCTGGTAAGCCAGCTACAACGAACCAAATTCTTCTACCTTGAGGATCTTCTCCTGCCTGCTTTCGCTAGTGGCCATTGCGGCAATCCGCTCTGGAATTGATGAATAGGGTCTTACGGACAAAAGGCTAGAAAATTTTGTAAAATCAGTATATTATAACTCGAAAGGCGGATTATCTCAAAAACTCCTGATAGACACCCAAAGTAAGTTCTCAATAAGTCCTGGCAATACAGTGTTCCCTCTCACCCAAACCCTCTCCCCTGGGGGAGAGGGCAGGGTGAGGGGGCGAGAGCATGTTGGGGAAAAAGCACCCTGTGGTCGGTTACCAAAATGAGGCGAGAAGTTACCACCCAAATTTTGAACTATCTGTTTTTTAAAAAGAATTTTTTAGGTTCTTCATCGTTTCCTGTGGATTTGAATTATACAAAATTCAAATCCACAGGAAACGACAGAGAATTGGAGAATGTATGATTTTGATGTGTTGCACTGGGCTCTGTATCAAAAATCAAGATCGAGAGTAGACCCTAAATGCCCTTGTCCTACATGTGGTAGATTATGAATCAAGGACAAAAGGATATCGGAACATCAAGAGCCTTATTGCCATAATTTACTTGGTTGCTATCAGCACAGAGCAACCACCATGGATTATGCATTCAAATCTCAAAAAAAGATTTTCCATTTTCTATTTAATTCAATTATCTGCTGATAATATGCTCAATTTTACACCTAAAGGTGACCCTCATTTGGTTATCTCCCCAGCATTCAAGGCCACAAGAGCTACTAATTTTACCAAATTTACTTTATTGGCTGCCTGCTGGCAGATCAGCACTTGAAGTACAAAGCACATCCTGTGTATCTTCTGTTTTGCCTCAATGACAAACTTGGCAGCTACATAGTGGATTACTGAAATCCACAGAAAATGTCGAGGACCCATTTTCTTGACTAACCGCAAAATACGTCTTACAGTGTAAGACATGAAAACTTCGAGCCTTACCATAAGATTGGACAAGGAATTGGATGCCTTGATAACTAAAGCTAGTCAACGATCCGGTAAAAACAGAAGCACAATTGCACGAGAGGCCCTCAGACGTCAGCTCCGTCTGGAGCAGTTTGAGGAGATTAGGATAAGAGTTATGCCGTTTGCTGAAGCTCGCGGATATTTAACCGACGAAGATATTTTTGCGCAGATTTCATGAGGGTATTTCTCGATACCAATGTGCTGGTTAGTGCTGTGGCAACTCGTGGTCTTTGTGCTGATGTTCTCAGAGAAATCTTGCTTTCCCATCAACTTGTGCTTTCCACACCTTTGCTCACAGAATTAAGAAATATACTTCACAACAAGATTGGAATCCCCCAGGAAATAATATCCGATTTCATAGATCTATTGTCCCAGGATTCAACCCTGTCTGAAAATTGTGAGCTAAGTGATATCGACATAAGTGACAAGGATGATATTCTCATCCTTTCAACAGCGTTAAACAGCAATGCGGAATTATTCGTGACCGGTGACAAAGAATTGCTCGAACTCGGAAAAATCCAAACAATGAGTATCGTTTCCCCCCGACAATTTTGGGAAAAATTGAAACCCCAACTATCGGATGAACACTGACCGAAAAAGCTAGCGCCTCGCTCTGCACCTTTTGGCTGCCAGTGATTTGCGACGTTAGCGTATAACTCAAGTTTCGGAGTTGATATACCAGGCTGCAATTAAAAACTTTTTTCATGCAGCACACTAATTAGCTTTATGTTGCTATATTAATTGTTTGCCGCCCCTGAGCGCCGCGATTATGCCCAAATGACAAAACTTGACAATGCGTACGCAATGGCGTACCATTGGATATGGGATTTCCATTACATCAGGAAAAAATCATGCCAACACTTACAACAACTGAAGCAAGATCAAAGCTATATCGACTTATTGATGAAGCAGCCTCCTCACATGAGCCAATTATTATAAAGGGTAAGCGCGGCAATGCTGTGCTTATTTCAGAGGATGACTGGCGGTCCATACAGGAAACCATCTATTTGCTGAATATTCCTGGTATGCGGGAATCGATCCGAGAAGGGTTAGCTACACCAACCAAGGAATGTACTCAGGAACTTGATTGGTAATGTGGCGAGTCGTTTTCACGAAACAGGCTCAAAAAGACGCCAAAAAACTGTCCACTGCCGGTCTACGCCCAAAAGCTGAAAAGTTGCTCGATATTTTGCGTAAAAATCCCTATCAAACACCTCCTCCTTTTGAAAAACTCCTAGGCGATTTGTCGGGAACATATTCTCGTCGCATAAACATACAACATCGGCTGGTCTACCAGATTCTTGATGATGAAAATATGGTAAAAGTTATCAGGATGTGGACCCACTATGAATGACAGGGCATAACATTACGCTTTCAGTCGGACGCAAAAAACCGCGCCGTTGAAGCGGGCGTTATGCCCTGAACGATCCCCCAATAAATGTTTTCAGATGGACGGGTATTGACTTCCCAACCATACCAACTATAATACTTAGATCTCAAGTTTCGGACTTGGATTAACCTCTTGAAAATTAAATAAAAATAGCCATGTCTGCTAGATTCTATTTTTTGTTGCAGTATCCAATAAAAATATATAACTATTAGTAATAGTCTATTAATATATTATACGTTTAATATAACAACATAAAGCTAATTCGTGTGTTGTATGAAAAAATTCTTTAATTACAGGCTGATATATCAACTCCGAAACTTGAGTTATAAAGAGTTCATCTACAAAACGCCTTCCTTTCAAAAATAGTGTGATAGATACATATCCATGTTTTTTCTCTTTTGACTCCTTAAGTGCTATACAAATATGCCCAAACACTACAGAAATATAATAACAAAGACTTAGCATATAAAACATCATCTCAACTCTTTTGGTAGCTTTCAAATGAGTCTTCTTTAGATTCCAACCATTAGATTCTATATTAACCTGAAAGTCGGATAAAGCGTACACTATAAGCCTAATGAATTTAGCTTTCTTACTGAAAAGTAAGGCTTTTTCTTGCCTCTCCAGTAGTGTGCGTATTAGCGCAATACGCACACGTTTCAAAAATGATAAAAAAGTTAAAATCTTTAATGGGTTATCTGGCTATTTAAGCGGTTATAGTGTACGCTTTATCCGACTTTCAGGTTTTTATACCAAAATCATACATTCCGAATACAACGAATCTGTAGGGTGGATAAGCGAAGTGCATCCACCATTGCCCTGCATTCTCCAAAAATCATTCCAAATCCATGCCGGCAATCCCCGATGGCTCCGTGGCGCCCCAATCCGCAGGGGACCATCCGCGCTCAACCGCCCTTGCAAAAGACGACCATGGCCACTCAGAAACCCGCCTCACCAAGCCATGCTTCACGGGATTGTAATGAATGTAATCTACGTGCCTTCTCCAGTCTTCCTCGTCCCGAATGAGGTGCTCCCAGAATCTCCTCTGCCATAGTCCGCGTTCCTTACGCCTGTCTGTGCGAGCGTCGAGATGGCGGGAGACCCTCTTTTTGATCTCCCTCCACGTAACCGTTCACACCCCTCCTGTTGCAACCGCCCATGTCCCCGGCCAGCGGTAGCTTTTTTCAGGGTCTCAGTGCGGATTAATCGCAGAGTGCCCTGATCTTGTGCATCAAGCGATGCTCCTGAGACCCTGAAAAAAGCTACCGCTGGCCGGAAGGGAATGTGAACACTTACCCCCTCCACAGGCAGCTTCCAGATACAATGTATGTGATCCGGGAGCAGCACAACAGCGTCCATGTGAAAAGGCCGCTTGCTCATGACCTTACGAAACGCCTCCCTGAGTATCTCCACCCGCTCTTCACGGTCAAACCAAGGCCTGCGGTTTTTTGTGACCACCGTGAAGAAATGGGTTGCGCCAGGGATGAGGATACGACGGTAATTGCTCATTTGTTCTGCCTTATTTCGGTGGATACGGTATTGGTGGATGCGCTTCGCTTATCCACCCTACATCTATATCTGGTGCATGTTATCCGACTTTCAGGATATTAAAAAAAACTCTCTCTATCTTCCATCTTATTGAATATTCATCTAAAATAGACTCAAAACAAGTATTATCTAAATTTGATAATATAGCCAAACAAGAATCCCTTCTAGCTTTTACAGATTTTAGTCCTTTAATAACAACAACATCTTCTCCATTTCTAAAAGCAACTATATCATTAATATCAAGACTTTCGTAAACATCAGCAACACTTTTATCATTGGGAAGAGTATAATCACGCTTCAACCTAATAATATACTCAATACCTCTTGAAGCCAACTCATCAAGCCAATCATGACTGAAAAATTCTCTATCTCCAAGAACAGTAATGCTCAACCGACCATCATCAAGATATTGCTGGAGATAAGGCAAAAGATGAGATAAAAGATCTCCTCTATCAAGAGTACTTGAGTTACCACGTCGATCTAAATCTATATGGTACGCGATTTTAAAATACCTTCTATTAAATAACAGACGCTCTTTCTATTATAAGCAGAAAAAGAAAAATCAAACACGCAAATAGCGTGCCATAATTTACGTCAACCTTATTATATTCATAACTACCTCCTTCAATATCTGATATAGCTTATCTATAACATAAAACAGATTATTACGCAATATTACGTCAATATTAACAATCTATTTCGAAACACAAAAGTGGTGTCGTGTAGCATGGTGGCAACGTCTCCCATTACCGCTTCTGTAAATCCTGTCCAATAAAGTCAGAAGGTAACAACGTCCCCCATTAAATATTCTGGCTTGACACCTAAGAATGTAAAAATTAAATTATCTTTAAAACTTTAAATAATAGAGGAGGCCTTAATGCCTAATATCATGAAAATAAGCCCACAGGGGCAAATTCGCATACCAAAGAAAATTTTGAAATCTCTGCAAATCGACGTAGGCGACTATGTTGAAATAGAAGTTGTTGATGGGCAAATTGCATTAAAACCCAGAAAGCTGATTGATCCCTTGCAGGGGTGGTACTGGACAAAGGAATGGCAGAAAATGGAGGCCTGCGTTGATGACGAGATCGAAAAAGGGCTTGTTTCGCCGACATTCAAGACTGCGGAAGAAGGATTAAAATGGTTGAAGAAATAACAACCTTTCAGTTCAGCCTGCGATTTAAAAAGGAATTTAACAAGTTACCCAAAGAAATTCAAAAAGCCTTTGATGAAAAACTGTCTCTGTTTTTGAAACAAACGTCGCACCCCTCGCTCAGAGTTAAGCGAATCCAGGGAACAAAGAATCGGTGGGAGGGATCAGTAACCATGAAGTATCGATTTACCTTTGAATTTTCTGAAGGCATTCTAATCTTCAGGGCGATAGGCACACATGATATTATCATCAAAGAATTCCAATAAGGTCTACCACAAAAGGAACGGATCTCGTTGCCTCTCCGCCCAAACACATTTTCCGATTCGTCTTCTGGCCTCCCTTATCTGAGTCATGGCCACAAAGTAACAAAAGTACCAATGTCCCCTATTCCCATACACAGGGGTAAACACATGTCTTTCGGTACGTGAATGCCGGGTTTACGGACACGTCTTGAGATGGATAGAGGACTTCGCCTTGTTATGCAGGCTCGTCTCGGCGTGTGCGCCTTATACCCGATTCCTGTACGTCATCCGGTACCCTAAAGTGTACCCCATTGTCAAGACAGAAAACCACGTTATTTAAGGTGTAATATTTTGGATATGTCCCATATAAGGACCACCTCTATTAATCGCTTCGGTCTCAAAGACTATCCCCATTCTCTAGG
>JALTEL010000291.1 GCA_027073945.1 Caldifarciminota bacterium
AAGAGCTAATAAAGTCCATGCGTCCATTTTTATTATTTTGATATTGTTTAGGCCACGTGCCTTTATCTTTTTGTAAATTTTATACAATGACCTTGAAGACAGCTCTATGCCTAAAAAATTTTCATGCGGATATTTTTCCGCCATGCTTACTGTAAAATCTCCGTTTCCGAATCCTATTTCAATATTAAAAGACCTGTGTGTCTCAAAATAATCCTCGAGTTTGAACGGACAGTTAAATCTGGCGGGTTCAATAAAAAAGTACAAGTCTGAATATGCGTTTAAATCTTATTTTTTCCCATACTTTGTAAAATGGTATGTCAGGGTCTATTGCAAAATATGTAATAAGGGGGACACCTTTCAGCAATTTATACGGTACAGGTCCCCAGAAGCGCGAATCATAAGAGAAATCACGGTTGTCTCCCATTGCAAAGTACATACCTTTTGGTACGACAACCGGACCGAAATTGTCTCTCACTCGCTCCTCATTTGTGAACTGCCTGTTTTGCCATGAGCGCTGGAAATCTCGCTGTGCAAGGGGTAGCGATGTATCAAGCAAAGGTGGAAATGTATCATTTGTCTTGAATGTTGCATAAGGCTCTTTGAGGGGTTTCCCGTTTATATACACCACCTTGTTTATTATTTGAATTGTGTCTCCGGGTAGTCCGATGCATCTTTTAACAAAATCCTTCCTTTTATCAAGCGGGAAATTGAATATGATGATTGACTGCCTTTTGGGCTTTAAGAAAGGAAGTACTTTTATGGTTGTGTATGGTACCTGAATGCCGTACACGAATTTTGCAGCGAGCAGGAAATCTCCGGGCAATAGTGTATCTTCCATTGAACCCGTGGGTATTTCATAAGCCTGGAGAAAAAACGCTCTTATGAGAATTACAACAACAATTGTCCATATCCAACCTTCTATTTCTTTCTTAAGTCTTGTTTTATCCATCTATCACTCCTTCAAAATAAAGCTCGAAAAATTATCAATGTCAAACTTTTTTAAAGCACTGTTTACCTCTTTAAGCGTTAAGGATTCTATACGTTTTATATTTTCAATGTAATAGGTTGGAGAAAGGTCATGCAATACACTTTCGACCAGGGTGAACAAAATTCCCTTGTATGTTTCACCTCTTCTTTTTTCTGTTCCATGATAATATTTCTGGGCTGTTTCCAGCTCATGCTGCACAATTCCCTTCTCAAAAAATCCTTTCATAATGGCTTTTAGTTTATTATAAGCTGGTTCCGCATTTTTCGGTGTTGTTTCTATACTTACAGAGTAAAATCCGTTGTATGCTTTGTTTCTTAAATTGAATCCCTGCGACAGTTCCGAATTGACACTGTAAGTATATCCAAGCCTCTCTCTCAGTTCGGTAAATAAGCGGGAGCTCATTCCTTCTCCCAGCGCAAAATCTGCAATTTTCACCGGTACAAAATCTCTGTCTTTGACATTCAGCGCAGGCCCAAACAGTGTTATAAATCTCTGTGTCAGGCTTTTTTTCTGCCTTATATCATCGGACTTTTCATAGGAAGGTATGGCAGGCAGAGGCTCATTTTCATGTGCCACGGTTGTTAAAGTTCCGATTGTTCTGTTCAGTGTCCTTTCAATATCAGATGGCGCAAGGGTGCTGACCATTATTATAACCGAATCTTTTAAGAGAATTTCGTTATCCAGAAATTTCTGTACATCATCAGTGGTTATTCTCTCAAGGTCTTCTATTTCACCGTATATAGAGTTTGAGAGTTCACTTTTTCTATAAATGGTTTTGTAGATATGTCTTGTAACAATGTTATCGGGCTGTTCGTCCAACATTCGGATGTTGCCTATCAATCTATCCCTGACCACGTTAATTGTTTTTGAAAAGTCCCTGTGCCTTATGAAATCCACAAAAAGTCTAAAGGATTTGCCTTTATATTCATTTAAGGAGGTCATGGCAATAAAGCTCGTGGTGATTGATGCCCTCGCAGATATACCGCAGCCTATGTTCTCCATTTTTACATTGAGTTTTGGATTCTCATTCAATGTCATTGTTGCAAGTGCGGCTGTACCTTTAAGCCTATCCTTAAAACTACCTGTCCTTGAAATAATGTATCCCCTTGTTATTGGTAATTCCACCAGAGGTTTTGCCAGTATAACCTTAATCCCGTTGTTCAATACAAAATTTGTGATTTGTTTAATCATCGCTGTACAATATCCCGACAGTTGCCTTTGGTTCTTGAATGTATTTATCCGACACCTCTTTAATATCAGAAAGCTCTGCCTTGAGTTGTCTCTTCGGTATATCGGTAATGTCCGATGCCCTGGATATAACGGATAAATCCCCTATGGTCATGGACAAATCCTGGATGTTCTCCATTTTATAAATACTCTCGGCTATTGTCAGCCTTTTTACGGTTTTCAGCGCTTTTTCGCTAAATCCTGCATTTCTCTTCTCAAAAATAAATTTTAACAGCATTTTCTCTGCCTTCACGAGGCTTTTCCCATAGTTCACAATGCCTGTTATTGCCAATAAAGTAGCGTCTTTTGCAGGATATAGTACACTCTTTATAACCGAAAATAAATTGCGTTTTGAAATCAGTTCTCTGTATAAAAATGATGCCCTTCCATCACCCAAAATTGAGGATGCCAATTCAAGTGTTGGTATATCTCTGTGGGAGAATGGAGGTGCCTTTAAGATTACTGTGATTATGGAATTTTTTATATCACCTTTTTGAGTGAACCTTCTCAGGCCATTTTGTTCTGGCTCAAATGTGTATGCTATTCTTGCAGAGCCTGCTTTTTTTACATCTCCGAATGTATCTTCTACAATCTTTTCTGTGTTTTTATCTATAAAACCACCCACTATAATGTTAAGCCTTTGTGGAATATACATTGAATTGTAGTAGTTGTAAACTTTTTCTCTGTTCATGCTGTCAAGATCAGAAAATGTTCCAAGTATGGGGTACCTGTAAGGGTGGTACAGAAAAGCAAGCAAAAACAGTGTTTCATTAAAAACACCTGTAGGATTGTTTTCCACGCTTAGATGTCTTTCCTGCCTTACAACATCCAGTTCCTGCTTGAATTCTTTAAAATCAAGGTTGAGCATTCTGTCTTTTTCAAACTCCAGTATTTTTTTGAGATGCTCATGCGGAAAAATAGAATAGAAGCAGGTTGAATCCCATCCCGTGAATGCATTGTTCTCTCCTCCCACAGTTGAAAGAAAGTTTGACAGATACTGTGGGGGATAATGCTTTGTTCCTTTAAACATCAAGTGCTCAAGCAGATGCGAAACTCCGCGCTCTCCATCCATCTCATCTTTTGAGCCAACGCTATACCGCATAAAGAGATAATTGAATTTAGGCCAGTTCCTTGGCACAAGTATGAGTTTTATGCCATTTGGCAATTTCTTTTCAATGAATTCTATATTAGGTATTTTCATAGGTTTTGCTTAAGTGCTCTCTCGATTTCTCGCTGTATCATTCTCTTCTTAATTTGCTCTCTCTTTTCGTACTTCCTTTTGCCTCTGACAAGAGCTATCTCCAGTTTTATCAAATTTTTCTTTAGATATATCTTAATCGGGATAACAGTCAGTCCCTTTTCTTTGATTTTTCCAGTAAGCCTTTTTATCTGGTATTTGTGCAGGAGCAATTTCCGCTTTCTTTCAGGGGCTAATTTTAATGAGGTGTTTTTTTCATAGTTGGTAATATGCATTTTTTTTACCCATGCTTCACCATGTTCGATATCCACAAAGCTATCCTTTAAAGACACCCGTCCCTGTTTTATGGATTTTACCTCAGGACCAAACAGCCGAATGCCTGCTTCAAAGGTCTCAATAATTTCATAATCATGCCGTGCCTTTTTGTTCTCCTGGATGATTTTGATTTTCATAAAGAGTATCTAAAATAAACCACATGCAGTATTCCAAATTCACCAAACAGTGATACTCCGTATCTTATATTAACAGGCTTTTTGTTAAATCCAATTCCTATGGACAGGCCCTTTATAATATCCGAACCCGAGCCTGTGTTGTAAACTCTGTAGTTGGTTGTGTATGAAAAAAACAAGTCTAACAATTTTGCAGGGGAAAGTTTGATGCCCTGATTAAAACCTACACCCACATCTTTTTGGTACTGAATTTCCGAGAGTGTGATGAATCCATTTGACTTAAACTGCAGAAGAGCTCCTCCGTCAAAATCCGTTAACTCACGTGGATTTGAGCTGTAGCCAATATTGCGTATATTCGCTCCTGCGAGGAATTTTTTCGATAATTGCTTCCTTGCTCCTATGTTCATACCAGCACCCAGGTTAGACCAACCCCCGCCTGTTTCAAGATATAATGATGGTAAAATATTGATGTTTATGCCGTTGTATTCTCCGACATTGTATAGTCCCGACAGTATCAGAGCAGAATAGGAAAAACTACCTGTAATGTTGCCTGCTTCGTCGGTTTGTGTCATTTTGCCTGAATTGAGATAGAACGCAAAGAAACTGATTTTCTTTACTGCAAAATGGATATTTCCGTAATCAATCCCGCCCGGCATAACCGTTATGTCTGCGGAATATGAACTATCGTTGCTTAAATTTGAGATCAGGTATGTTCTTTCCGAAGGTATGAAAAATATCTTTTCCCATCCGCCGTTCAGTCTTGAAAAGAACATGGATGCGGTAATGAACAGAGGAAATAGAAAATTCATTTGCTTGACTGAATAAAGTTGAAATCCCTGATTTTTACGTAAGGAACTCTGAATAGGCCAGGTTGCCCCATATCATAGAAAGAGGTTTCGCCTATGTCTTCGGTTTCAGTTGAAATTTCCTCTATATTTGACAAAGCTTCAATCATATTCTGAAAAAATCTCAGGTTCGGAAGTGCGGCTGTTATTTTTCCGTTCTCTATCAAAAAGGTTCCGTCTCTCGTCATGCCTGTCATATCAAATGCGTTTGGGTTTATGATGTTTGTGTAATGGAATCTTGTGATGAGTATGCCATGGGGAGTGTCTTTTATCATGTCTCTATAAGAAACCGAACCCGATGCAACTTTCAGATGCGCCGGCATTGGAAAAGAACCGAACGGACTTATACAGTGTCCTGTTGACTTTACATTGTCCTTTAATGCTGTTTTTCTATCATAGACAAATCCCATAGGGACTCCGTTCCTGATAAGCTCCATTTTATGCTTGGATACACCTTCAAAGTCAAATTTCATGGGGAAAAGCGATTCATCCTCAGGGTCATCTGTAATGTTGAGCATTTTTGAGAACAACTGCTTACCCGTTTTTTCAATCAAAAATGAAAACCCATTCTGTTTTGCTTTGGCAGAAAACCCCAGATAAGTCATAAAACCAAGAATATCTGATAGGGCAAGGGGCTCCAGTATAACAGTGTATTTTCCCGGCTCAATATCCGTTCTTTTGGATGTGTGTGCAAATTTTTCATACAGCTTATCCTTTATTTCATCAATGTTAATATCGTTGAGTGTTTTCAGGTGTTTTGAGTACCATATGGCATAGTCATTTTTAATGGATACAATATTAAACTGTCCGTGACTGAATTCATAAGACAATTCAGTACCCTCGGAATTGAAAATGCCTAATTTTACCTTTCCGGTATAAAACGAACCGAAATTTGTGCATTCAGAGAGCCCTTTCAGGATTGAAGCAGCGGTTTTTGCCTTTTCTTCTTGACTTATCAAAGAAAAATCCTGTTTTACAAATCTATCGTCTTTGCTGCCTGCATTGTAAAGCGGAGGGAGTTCCGGGTCTTCGGGGGATATTTTTGCTATTTCTTCCGATGCTCTCAAAGTATTTACAAAGCTCTCTTTATCAGTTCTTTCTGTGGATACAATACCTGTCTTTTTGCCGTATCTGGAACGTATTGAGAGGCTTGTCATTGTATTTTCAACATTCTGGTGAAATGTAGAATTTGCGAATCTCAGCAACGAAAAGCTATTATCTATACCCACAACCTCCAGTCCGTCACTATTTCTTATTCCATTTACTTCACGCGCTATTTCTTTAAAGTTTTTCATTTGTCCCCTCCAAATGTAAAAAGTTTTCCTGCTTTCAAAACATATTTAACCACTCCCTGCAATCTCTGGCCGAGGAAGGGTGTATTATACGATTTTGACTTCAAAAATGATTTATTCAAGATGAATTTCTTATTCGGGTCAAATATGACAATATCGGCGGATTTGCCTTTTTTAAGCACTCCTCTGTCATTTAAGCCGAACAACTCTGCAGGCTTGTTAGACACAGCTCTTATTAAATCGGTTAAACTTATCTTGCCCGATAGTACGAGTTTTGTGTACAGTAATGGGAAATAAAAATCAAGCGAAATCATACCGTAAGGCGCTGTATCAAAATCGGTTTCTTTCTCATAAAATATATGGGGCGCATGGTCTGTTGCTATTATATCTATTGTTCCGTCTTTCAGATAATCCAGGAGGGCAACTCTGTCCCTATCCGCTCGCAATGGAGGATTGACTTTGTATATAGGAGAAAAGTTCATGATATCCTCCTCTGAAAGCAGGAGGTGATGCGGTGTTACTTCGCAACTGACATCAATGATGCTTTCTTTTGCATGCTTTATCAATGATGCACTGCCCTGTGTGGATACATGAGCTATGTGAAGTTTACCCCCTGTAAACTCTGCGAGTTTAATATCTCTAAAAACCGCTATTTCCTCCTGAACGTAAGGCTTTCCTGAAAGTCCCATTTTATAGGATAATGTACTTTCATTGACAACACCGGTTGACAAACTCGTATCCTCTGCATGAGATATGATTCTTCTATTGAAAAATCTGCTGTATTCAAGGGCTCTTCTCATTACAGCGCTATTTGCAACCCAGTCTCCGTCATCTGAAAATGCAATTGCACCTGCTTCCGACATGTCACCCATTTCGCTCAGTGTCTGTCCCTTTCTTTGCTTTGTGATTGTGCCTATTGGCAGCACTTCTGCATGCTCCGCGTCCCTGCTTCTTTTAATGATAAATTCCACAAGACTTCTGTTGTCAATGGGCGGTGTGGTGTTTGGCATAGCAAAGACAGTTGTTACACCTCCGTGTATGGCAGCCATTGCACCTGATTCTATGGTCTCTTTATACTCCTGTCCCGGCTCGCGCAGGTGAGCATGGGCATCTATAAAACCCGGGAAGATGAACATTCCTGTTGCATTAATTATGTAAGCCTCTTCATTGTCAATACGAGGCGCTATTTCACGTATTTTCCCTTTCTCAATCAAAACATCAAACTTACCGTCAAGATTACACGCTGGGTCAAACACGCGCCCGTTTTTTATAATTATTTTACTCATGATTCAACCTTTATAAAATGGTAAAGCACAGACATCCTCACTGCAACCCCATTTGTCACCTGATTTAATATTACATTTTTATTATTTCTTATAACGTTAAAATCCAATTCCACTCCCCAGTTTACAGGCCCGGGATGCATAACAATAGCGCCTTTTTTCACACGGGAAAGCTCTTGTTTTCCTATTGAGAAAAACTTTCTATACTCCCTTTCCGAGGGATAAAAGCTTTCGGAAATGCGCTCCCTTTGAATGCGAAGTCCCATAATGATGTCTTTGTCCTTTATTGCTCTGTTTTTATCATAAATTACACTTGCCCCAATACTCTCGAATGAAGGAGGCACCAGTGTCGGGGGACCAAACAGAGTTACCTGTGCTCCCAATTTCTTAAGACCGATAATATTGGACCTTGCAACTCTTGAATGCAGTACATCGCCTGCTATAAGCACTTTGAGACCTTTAATTTTACCAAACACCTCTCGCATGGTGAAAATATCAAGCAATGCCTGAGTCGGGTGCTCATGCATACCATCCCCTGCATTTATCACAGATGCTTCGGTATGCTGAGCCAGGAAATTTACAATGCCTGAAGAAGAATGGCGAATTACAAATGCATCTATAGCCATTGCATCTATATTCTTTAGTGTGTCAAGTATGGTCTCTCCCTTCTGAATGGAACTGCTTTTGGATGATACGTTCACGCTGTCGGCGGAGAGCCTTTTTGCTGCAAGTTCAAAGGATGCCTGAGTTCTCGTTGAAGGTTCAAAAAACATAAATCCGATTGTTTTTCCTCTTAGGGTTGGCACCTTCTTTATGGACCTTGTGAGTATCTCTTTCATGGATACTGCGGTATCGAGTATTGTAATTATTTCGTCTCTGCTCAAATTCTCTATCCCGAGCAAGTCCTTTTTTCTTATACCTTTCTGCATAGTTTTAATTATACACTCTTATATCTGGT
>JALTEL010000292.1 GCA_027073945.1 Caldifarciminota bacterium
TCAAAATCTTGTTTTCTTTGTTGCTCTAATTGCTTGTATGCAACTCCAAGGTCATAAAGATCTTGTAGTTGTTCTTTGGGAAGTTTAGAAAGATCTCCTAAGCTATCAACATATTTCTGCCAATCAGAGAAATTATATTGAGACAAATCCAATTTATACTTTTTGCCTAAAGCCTGAATAGTACTTTTTGCAGTAGTAGGATGTGCTAAATCTTCAATGGATTGCACTAATTTTTGTTGTGATTCGTGTAATTGTTTATAAGCTTCCCCCAAATCTAGAATATCTTGTAACTCCTGCAAACTATATTGATGTAAATCCCCAAGGCTATTTACAAACTTTTTCCAATCACTGTAATTATACTGGCTGAGATCCATACTATATCTCTTGCCTATTTTTGTTATAATATCTTCTGATGTAGTAGGATGTGCTAAATCTTCAATGGACTGCACTAATTTTTCAATAGGTTTATAGTATTCATCTGCAGCAGCAGAAAGTTTCATTAGAGCGACATAAGCATGTTTCCCTGAATCAGTAGTTAGATCCAGACTTTCTACAAGTGCTCTAAATCCTTTACGAGTAGTTGGCAAGGTAAGATCAAGATCACCTAATGAAGCACTAAGAGACTTATACAAATCTTGATGTTTTTCTGTAGGAGTAATAAATTTATCATAATATGCTTTAACTGCTTCTGTAAATTTATCAAAATCACCAGCTATAGCTATAATAGATTGGCTAAAATCTATAGCTGAAGAAGTAGTATCATCAAATGATTGTCGAGTTAATTCCAAAAGGTGGAAAAGAATTTCTTTTTGTGCAACTAATCTCATTGCAGTTTCTAACATGCCTTCCCCAACTTTCTGATATTTCTCGACAATATCTCCAAAAAGTTTTTGAACAGCAGTATCCCCAAGAGTAGAAAAATATGCAGTAATCTTTTTGTCTATTTCCTCTCCAGATAGCCCTTTGAGACTAATTTTTACGTTCTTAAATTGGTAAGCATATACTTTCTCAAAATCTTTTACAGAGAAATTAAACCCTTTAGCTAGTTGCACCAACAAACTACTCATATTCTTATAAACTTTACCAAATAAAGAAGTAACTTGTTCATCTACAGGTTCAAACTCAGTCCATTTTTTACTTCTCCTAAACAAACCACCTTTTCTTTTTATATCATAATATGCTTCTACAGAAGGTGTTCGTCCATTCAAAACATCTTCCACTGTTGCTGTAAAACTACGACCTAATGCGATCCCTGCGTCACGTACAGATTCTTTTCCCCCGAAAAGGAACCCTCCTATTTTCTTAACCCCCCAATCAACAATAAATTTAAAACCAACAATACTAACAATACTATTTAGTTTATCAAGAAATGGGCCAATAATAGGCAATTTCGAGGTTAATGCTTGGAATAATGAATTAGCTTTTCCCCATGCTCTTGCTGCATAATTAGCTTTTTCAAATTCAGAGCCTTTAAATGTACCAAAATTCCTCACAACACTGGAAACTAATCCAGTTATATTATGGTTTAGATCTACAAGCTCAGAATATATTTTTTGTAACTCGTGGTATTCCTCAGCATGCCAATTCCCCATCATCTCCAATGACTTTTTAAGAGATTTACTCTGCTCTTGAGGAGCACCAAGAACAGTCCCTGTAGTTGCTGCATTGGCTCCTCCACTGAATCCTCCTTTGCCTCCCTTGAGAGATAATCCGACCATAGCTAGAATACTCCCCATAATTGCAGCCATAGCCGCTATACGAGGAAAAGCTGAGTAAGGGTCTCCAGCTCCTTGCCCTGTTATAGCTACAACAGCATTCATAATAGCCTCAATTCCCTTTGTAGCTATTCTTTTTGCAGTATTTGCTATAGACAATATAGTACTGGCAGTATCCATTGCCATCTTCTTAGCTGACATAGCTAATTCAGCAGCACCAAGAGCCATTTCCATTTTATGTGCAGCTTTACGCATTGAAGTATGTTTATCAAAGAGAGTAGCAAACTCTCCAAAAAATTGCTGCCATGCTCCTATTGTAGCTTTAACCCTTTGGGTTTCTAGCTTATCCCAAGAATTTTGCATTATAGCTTTTCGTTCTTTATCAGTTTCTCCAGCTATAGCTTTTTTCCATTTAAGTTGCTTCTCATAGACTTTGTTGAGTTTTTCCAAGGCTATAACTATATTATTTATTGCACTTGCTTGATCATTGCTTCCAAAAGAAATATTTGGAATTGCAAAATCTTTTTTCATAGAAGAAAAGATTTTAAGAATACCTTTAGTTTTTTCAAGCTGATACTTGAGAGATTCTAGCCTATCTTTAGTAGCCCCCTTGAGCATTCCTGAATATTTTTGCTCTATATCTGCTATCTGAGATAAATATTCTCTGGCAAGCTCTTTGACTGCTTCCCTATTACTACCTAATGCTCTCTTCTGGTTCTTAAAGGATCCAGTAAGAGCATTGACTCTCTCTGTT
>JALTEL010000293.1 GCA_027073945.1 Caldifarciminota bacterium
TGCTTATTGTTCGTGACTTACCCCTTGTTCTTTGTGGTGCTATCGTTGCAAAAAGGCTCCGAATTCCCATAGTGTTTGACATGGCAGAGAATTATCCAGCCTTATGGCGTGATTTAAGACGGACAGGACAATTCAACTTTGGCAATTTTTTCTTAAAAAATCCCATCGTAGGAAAATATCTGGAGACGTTGAGTGTTCGACTGGTTGATCATATTTTCGTAGTAGTTGAAGAAGCGAAAGAATATTTACTTAAATGCGGCGCTGATGAGAGACGGATTTCTATCGTTAGTAATACACCGGATCTTTCGCTTGTTGAAAAGACGGTAACAAAAAAACAAGATTTTTATAACCCGAAAAAAACAGAAATCACCTTGCTTTATCAAGGCTATGTCAACAGGCAGCGAGGCCTGGATGTCGCTGTTATGTCAATGTCTCAGCTTTTAAAGAAATTCCCGAATCTGAAATTAGCGATTGCCGGAGATGGTAATGATTTAGGCCGACTTAAATCATTGGCTGCCAAGCTAAAGGTGGCAGATCACGTGAGATTTTTTGGATGGGTAGATTATTCAAGGATATACCCGATGATTGCTGCAAGTGATATTTGTATAATTCCACATAAAAAGACAGAACATAAAAATACTACGATTCCCAATAAGTTATTTGATTATATGTTATGCGGAAAGCCTGTTGTCGTTTCAGATGCAAAACCTCTTAAAAGGATTGTAGAGGAAGAGAATTGTGGTACTGTTTTTTTCTCTGGTAATTCTGGTAGTTTTATAAATGCTGTTAGTGATTTGATCTCAAATTATGAAGATTCCAAAAAAATGGGTGAAAATGGAAGAGAAGCTGTAACAAAAAAATATAATTGGGAGTATGATTCTCAACGCATGAAAAATGCTATCAAAAATTTATCTCATGGAATTAATTAAAGTGGTGCAGAAGGGCTTGGTATGCACAAGAATTTAATCCATCAGTGGCGTAAACAGTCACAAGCAGCAAATCCATATAGTGACCTGCCGCTTCTCAGATACTTAACATCATTCAAGAAAAGTTGAAAAATACATTAATTCAATGATCTTTGGTATGAACATTGCAGATTTCTGCATAATACGTGAATTCTCTGGGCACTGTTTCCCATGATTTCTATATCATGGACGGCAGGCTTTGGGCTTTAAATACCCTATCTAAAGTATAGATGATTCAATATAGAAGGAGATAACTATGAAAGGTGCTGTTTGTTTAATAAAATTCCTTATGTTGGTTCTATGTGTCACTATTGTTTTGGGTTGCTACTCGTTTGTTGCTTTTGCTCAAAATGGCCCGGTTATATTCTACACAGATGTTATTTCTGGGCCGAATACGGGTGTTATGAATGACGATTCTACTGGGAGTTATCTCTCCATTTTCGGGGGAAATTTTGGAAGTACAAAAGAAAATTCTAAGGTAACAATTGGTGGGGGTGAAGTAGGCTCATATAAGTATTGGTCGGATACACAGATTTCCGTTCAGTTAGGTGAAAATTGTGCGACAGGAGATATCGTTGTTACGACCTCAGAAGGTTCGGCTGTGGGGCCTGATAAGTTTACTGTTAGGCCAGGAAAGATCTTTTTCATTTCAGTAAATGGAAGCAATGCCTCAGGCAAAGTAAATGACAGATCAGCTCCTTACCGAACGCCAAATTATGTCCTCCATCTCCCCAGTTTTGGTGCTGGTGATTTTATCGTCGTTAGGGGGGGAATCTATGATCTGGACAGTGGAAACGAAGGCTGTGAAAATGGTCGATGGTTAAATGCTATAAAAGATGGCAGTCTGGGTAGCCCTATTACATTTTATGGATATCCCGGGGAGACTGTTACAGTGCAAATTGATGCTAGTGGTTATTATGTATTTCAACAGCCGTCGTCTAATCAGTATAGGGATTATTGGGTAGTTGCAAATTTTACAGATGTCCGTATTAATTCAAAGGTTGGTTATCCATTTTGTTTCGGATACAGCGGAGATAATAGAACAATTAGATACTCGAGATGTGTAAATCTCAACATACAAGGTGGTGGAAATGCAGACGCGGGCGCCTCTCCGTTTGAAATAGGAGGAGCATTTTGGACAAAGATATTTGGTGTAGTTATTCATGATTCTTCACAAACAGGTCCTTCACGGACACATTGGATTTATATCGGAAATACTTCGCATGATTTAGAAATTGGTTGGTGTAAGATATATAATTGCAAATATGGTCGAGCAGCTTTTCAAATCCATTCCGATGGCCCATGGCCAGGATATGCGAGGCTAAATAATATTACCGTCCATGATTGTGTGATTCATGATGTGCCGGCACAAGCTTTCTTAGTGGGCTCAAATACTGGAAATGTAACATTTTATAATAACATAGCCTATAACTGCAACCAGAATAATCAATATGACTCTGCCGTGCTTTCTCTGAGGGGAAATGGTGGTTCAAATCC
>JALTEL010000294.1 GCA_027073945.1 Caldifarciminota bacterium
AGACTGTATATGATAAACCACTTGGATCTGTGTTAAAAGCATTCCAGGTGAAATAACCGGAGCCGCTTATAAGCCTGAATTCCACAGACTCTCCCGATACAGGTGCTCCGGAGTGCAGAAGCCTCGCATATATAGTGTCAACCTCGCTTGAGTTAATGGTATCATTTGATGGATATACACTGACAGCATAAGTCGTATCCTTTACTCCGTTCTTTATCGCGTTATTATACATAAAAATGTCAGGCAACGAAAGAATAGTTACCAATACTACTAAATTTAGCCCCATAATACCTCCATTTCCTGTTTATTAATTATAACTTAAAACCTATGTATAAACAACTTAGATGTGGAATTCCACAATATCTCCATCTTTCAGCACGTAATCCTTTTCCACTCTCTGACCATCAAACTTCGCAGACCCCCATACTTTTGCATACCTTAGCCTTTTTGAAAAATCGTGGTGTATTTTCCAGGCAGCATCAAGCACAGTGCTTCCTCTTTTTAAAATGACAGGTTCGTCCAGACTCGGTTTGTGACCGGGCTCTTTTGTATAAACTCTGATTATAAAAAGTTTTTCAAATATTAGTTCTAAAACTTTATCTTTACCCTCTCCATTAGTGGCATTTATATATAAAACAGCCAGCTTCTCATTCCCAATATTTTTCAATGCAGTTAAAGCCTTGCTGCTGTTTGCTATGTCTTTTTTTGTGCATACAACAATCCCGGATTTGTTCACAGGGCCTATGATGCTTTCATCTGCTTCCTCCGTGCTTGTGATGTATATCTTTTTTATCTCCAGAATATCCATAAGCCTTTTGAGATCATTTTCAGAGGTTGCAGGTACTACAAAAATGATAAGGTCGCCATTCCTTATGATTTCTAACTGCCAGTAAACGATATTTTCGTCTGTTATCGGAGGTAAGTCAATCACCTGGAATTTGATGTCTTTGTATCGGGCCATGCCCACATCGGGCACTCTTGTCGTAAATGGATAAGAAGCAACAGCAGAGTTTTTGCCAGTAAGCAAGTTAAACAGGGAAGTTTTACCGGAATTCGGAAATCCAACGAGCACAATTTGTCCTGCCCCCTCTTTCCTGATATAGTAAATATTTTTTCTTTTTCCGCTACTTTTTTCTTCTTCGTATTCTCTTTTAAGACGGGAAATCCTTGCCTTGATATCTGCCTGCATTTTATCCGTGCCTTTATGTTTTGGCAACAACGCCCACATTTTTTTGAGAGCCTTTAATTTTTCTGCGATTGTCTTTGCTTCTCTATACTCTCTCTCAGCTTCCAAATACTGTGGAGTAAGATTGGCAGGCATTTTCAGGAAACCAGTTTGTCCCTATCTTTCCCGATTGATATAAATTTTACGGGCACGCCAGTTTCTCTCTCAATAAAGGATATAAATTCTTTTGTCCCCCTGTCAAAGTCACTGCGAGATTTTGCGTTTTTTACATTGGTAAATGGCCCGAATTCTCTGTAAACAGGTTTTGCCCTGGTAAGATTTCGTCTTGTCGGAGATATGATGTTAAAAGATTTCCCGTCTAAATTGTATGAAACAGCAACCTTAACTGTGCTAAAATTCTCAAGTACATCGAGCTTTGTCATAATGAGAGCTGTCACACCGTTGACAAATACACTGTATTTAAGTAGAGGTAAATCAAGCCAGCCTACTCTTCGTGCTCTACCTGTGGTTGCCCCGAATTCATCACCTATTTCTGCGATATTTTTACCTGTTTCCCCTTTTATCTCTGTTGGGAATGGCCCTTTCCCGACCCTTGTGCAGTAAGCCTTGAAGACTCCAAAGACCTCACGGATATTGCCCGGACCTATTCCGGTTCCGACCAATGCGCCTCCGGAAATTGTGTGTGATGATGTTACATAAGGGTATGTGCCGAGAAATATATCAAGCAGCGCTCCCTGCGCGCCTTCCATTAAGACCATTTTGCCTTTTCGGTTGTACTCATAGAGCATTATTGAAATATCCGACAGAAGAGGAATTACTACATGAGCGAATTTATTTATATAATCTAAAATATCCGTTTTAACAGGCATTTTAGCATGTTCATACTGCTTTAGTATTGTTCTGCTGAAAGCGATTTGCCTGTCTAAGATATTTTGCATTGTTTCACTGTTAGTGAGATTGTCTGCCCTTAAGGCTATTCTGTAATAGCTATCTCTGTATGCAGGACCTATACCTCTTTTAGTGGAGCCAACGCCATTTTCTTGCATTTCAAAAAGTTCATCCTCAAGTTTGTGAAAAGGCAGTACAATTGTGGCTCTTTTATCTATAAAAACCCTGTTATCAATATCTATGCCTTCTTTTTTTATCGTTTGTAATTCATTGGCTAAGACTTCCATATCAAGGACAACGCCAGCACCAATGGCAACCTTGCTGCTTTCATGTAAGATACCACTTGGAAGCAAATGGAAGACATGCCTTTTACCGTTTACATAGAC
>JALTEL010000295.1 GCA_027073945.1 Caldifarciminota bacterium
AGCGGGTTAATATAGGTAAAATAAAAAAAGGAATGGCACTTCTTATTACATTAGAACTTGTGTAAATAAAAGAATTTTTAAAAAGCTTATGCTTGAGAAGATTAGAATATATAAACAAACTTGGGTAACCTCTTTCAGGGGCTCCGGGAAAAGTGCTATCCCCTGCAAAATCCAATAAGAGCGAACCCTGTCAACAACAATTGGACACATGATTTCATAAATTATTGTAGATTTCTCCTGTGTTGGCTGGGGTGTCTCTTCTATTTTCCAACGAACTTTAGTATTTTCTCTAATAATACGCTTGTACTATACAACAATGCCTCAAAAATAGGCTCATTACTTCCTATTTTCCTTGTTCAACAATTCAACCAACCTGAAATCCAATTCAGAATCAATATCAACCGAATGTTCTTTTGGCATTTTATAAGCAAAGGTTTCTGGTCCGAAGAACCCATTATTTTCATAAAGATAAGATGTTTCAGCTAAGTATATGGCACCATTAAGACGATAAAAAAGAGGTAAGTCCTGCCTTCGTTTGTTGAGTATCGCAGGTTTTAAAAAATTCCTCATGTTTCCGTCTTCCGGCAATGTATTTGACCACCATGGGTGATGGTCGGTTTCGCAGACTGAAACAACGGCCCGGGCATCTTTAGCTTTTAAAATTTGGATGGCACCTTCGATATCTTTTACTGTTCGCAATGGTGAGGTAGGTTGTAATAACAGAATATATGCTGGCTGAAAATCTTCGTGTTTTTTTAACCATTCTGTTGTGTGAAATATAACATCTATAGTAGATGCCGTATCAGTTGCCAATTCTTCCGGGCGCATAAAAGGTACTTCCGCCCCATATTTCTTCGCAATCTCGGCAATTTCCTTATCATCCGATGACACGACAATTCGATCAATATTGCTGCAAGCCTTAGCTGTCTCAATGCTCCACGCAATCAAGGGCTTCCCACACAATTTCTTGATATTTTTCCCAGGTAAGCCTTTTGACCCTCCTCGGGCAGGGATAATGGCTAAAACTTTTTTTCCATTAATCATTACTAAATCCCCTCTATCACTTTCAACGCCTTACGATACTCAGCCCACTGGCCGACATCAATCCAGGCCTTTTCGCTGACCGGGAACACGCCGATTGTACCATTGTTTTCTCTCACTTTATCCATTAAATGGGTGATGTGGAATAAACCTTTATCAGGAATCAGGTCTATCACGCTTGTATTTAAAACATATAGACCTGTATTTACCAGAAAGCTATATTTAGGTTTTTCCTGAATCCGTTCCAGGCTACCCCCACCATTAAGTTCGCATATCCCGTAGGGAATGTTGAATTGTTTTGCCGATGCCACAATGGTTATGTCATAACCATTTTTTTTGTGAAATCGATACAAATCAGCATAATCTGCATCTATAATGATATCACAATTTGATACGAAAAAGGGCCTATCCAGCCTGTCTTTGAGCAGTTTCAGACTGCCCGCAGTGCCTCTTGGCTCATCTTCCTCGGCAAAGCCTATGGAATAGTTCGGGCTCTTTTCTTCAAAATAGGCGCGTAAGATTTTGGACATATGATGTATTGTGAGATAGAACTCGCAGACGCCATAGGCCCTGAATCTGTCGATGATATGATCTATTACAGGCTTTTCACCTACGGGGATAAGGGGCTTGGGCAGGACTTTTGTGAACGGTTCAAGACGGGTCCCGCTGCCGCCTGCCATTATAACGACCGGGAGGTCCAGTTTTTGTTTTTCTCTGTTATTTCCAAATGCCTTTTCCCAAGTTATGAAATCTATTACTTTGCGATTCTGGTCAAGGATGGGAACCAGGTTAATTCTCTTTTGCGTGAGTAGCTTTCTGATTTTTTCCAAATCAAAATCTTTCTTGAATACAAAAATCGGGTTTCTATTGTAGGCGTTTTTAATGGTGCCAGACAGGTCCTGCCCTTTGAGAATGTAGCGTCTTATATCACCATCAGTTAATGTCCCAATCAGGGCCCGGTTCTCGTCAAGCACCAGGAGCACCTTCTCGGCTGTTTTGTCCAGGGCCTCCATGGCCTCTTTGATAGTGGCCTGGGGATATATGGTTATGTTTTTCATTAGCAAAGCCTTAATACTCCGAAGCTGTCACTCTCTCTTTTTACTACCTTCAGCTGTATTTTTTTACTATTCCTCAAAATTATTCTCAAGGCGATACAAAAGGAAATAACTTGGCCGATTTTTCATATCTTTTTGTTGCATCCATTCATCACATAACCTTTTGTATACTTCTTGATTCTGAACTCTTTTCCCAATATAAAAAGGTAGTTTCAAATGGGAGATGCTTGCCTTAAAACGGAACAGGCTGTCTTTTGGGCTGGATGTCCGGCCTCCTCCGAGATGAAACCAGTGGAAGCCTTGTTCCTGCCCCCATAGTGAAACTGTGTGGAGAAGTAAATTATTTGGAGCAAACTTCCTATAGGTCTCATCACTGCCAGCTAAATGGTAGTGAATTCGATCTTCATGAATGAAAAACAGCGCAGCCGCGATGACATGATCTGTTTCCCGTACTACGAAAGCCCTCACCTTTTCACTGAGAGCATCACGTAGATAGTCGAAATAACGATCGGAGAAATAATAGTAGCCCCGAGCCTGAACACGTTTCATCGTCTGATTATAAAGTCGCCTAAATGCAGTCAGGCCCTCGACTATGGGAACCTGTTCACAGACTAATCCTCTCCTGAGCGCTTTGCGCACCATGTTTCGCTGAACTGAAGGATAACTTTCCCATAGTTCTTCTTTTGAGCAATCCAATTTTATTGCCACTGTTTCGCGATCCAATGCTACTCTGCATGAGCCATCCACATATCGGTAGTTTTCCATCAGTGGATTAAATCTGATGAACTCAGCAACGATGTGCTTTTCCCGGCACCATGAAGCAAATTCCGCCCAAGCGTTTGTAAGAAACGCTGGATCAGTAGTTGTAGACAGGGGACCACTGTATCCATATACAGTCTCTATATCGTACCAAGGTTCAAATATCAGTTTGGAGCCCACTCTTTTGATTCGTCGGATGAAAAAAGGGTAGAACAACACGTTACCATCTTCTTCAGCGACAAAAGCATGAGCCTCACCATCCCCATTTAACTCATAGGCACGATGGTATTCAGACAGAAAGTAGATATCAGTTTGAGCGAACCGCCTGAGTACGTCGTGCCATTTATCAGACTCCTGTGTATTGTAGACCCGTACCTTCATAGGCATTTCACTCCCTCTACCACCCAATGCTTGTACCAATGGCATCGGCTGCTAAAGCTGCGAGAAGAATTCTCAATCTGCACTTCAGAAAAGCGTCCAAACAACCTTTGAACTTCCTTGAGACTGAAGAAATGACAAAGTCCCATACCCTGCAGAGGTCCCTCCCTGATATCAACAAATGTGCCTGGCTCTATCTCCTTCCCCAATCCATCGCCCCATGACCCAGATGCGACCATCATTGAAAACACTCTGCCACCAGATTTCAGCACAGCAAACACTTGATCCAAAATCGTTTGGATAGCTTGCATTTTGTTATGCTGGATACAGGCCACATCAACAACGGCGTCAAAGTAAAGTGGGGGGGGGTAAAAACTGCTAAGTTGCATGACATCTCCAACTTGCAGACATGCCTTCAATCCCTCTTCTTGCAGGCGTTCTTTTGCCTTGACAATAGCAGATTTGGACCCATCAATTCCATATACGGCAAATCCCTCACGGGCCATGTACCAAATATTAGCCCCAGGTCCCGAACCAATCTCAAGGATCTTCACCTTTGCCCTGTCGGGCACTGAGTAGAAATGCTTCGCGATAAAGCGAATCAACTCCTCAGGAGGATATCTGCCCCAATCACGTGTCCGGAAGACGCGCTCCCAAGTGGAATCCCAACTCATGTGATATTCCTCCACGCTCGCAGTAATCGCTCAATTAAGGTTTCCATATCCCTCTCACTATATCGCTGATCAATTGGCAGACTCAAAATCCCCCTCGATAGCTTGTACGCCTCTGGAAATTGATTTTCCTCGATCTCCGCGGGTAAATGCCAATGTATGGGGCAAAATACCCGCTGTCTGATCAGTTCCTTACGCAAGGCATCTCGTTTCTCAGGCGATACCCGGATTGGGAAAGCAAGAGGAGATACGCCTGATAGCAAGTCTGTTAACACCGGACTACCGATAGATTGCAGCCGGGGGTCTTCTTTAAATGCTTTAAGTAGAAAAGAAAAATTGCTTCGCCGCCGTGCCATTGCATCCGATGGGCCTATCGCGCCCAACATCCTCGCTGACATTGATGATATTGCCTGTAGTGGAATGTGAGTATCCAGCTTTTTCTCGGCGGTGGCAAAAAGGTCTAAGTACACTTTCTCAAGCCCTAGCCAACGAAGTTTATCCTGCAAGAATTCATGCCGAACAAATTTCCCCAGTAGACGATAGCGGACAAACTGTCCATGAGCAGGCGGCAATGACGGCAAAGTTACGCCCGTCCGATTAATGACCAATCCACCGTCCGGCACAGGTAGGTACTTGCGAAAGCTAGTAACAACAAAATCACCGATCTGTCCAACTACCGGATTGTCTTGCTCTATAAGTGACCCTTGGGCGCAATCCTCAATGACCCAACATTGCCCCTTGATCTCATAGAGGGCTTTTGCCACTGCTTCGCCCACAGGGAATCCAAAATAGTTGATAAAGAGAAGACCACTGGGATGAATGGTTTCCACCTGACACATGAGGCTATCCAAGTCTATAGACAAATCTTCATTGACTCGATAAAAATCTACAGCAATGGCCTCTTCCCGAAATGGTTGGAGTATACTGGGACATAAATATGCAGGTAGCAAGACAACACCTTTCGAGCGTTCCTTTAGGACTTGCGCAATCAACTTTAGCCCTGCTCTCCCGCTCGTAACCGTCTGGTAGGACTTGAAAGGCCAAGACACTTCGGTTGGTTCCGCAGCGCAGAGCATTTCAGGGTTCAATTCCATTTCCCCGCCCAGCCACGGCTTATCGATATCCACTGTATTCAACCGCTTCCTCCATCCTTCTGCACTCTCACCGGAAAGTCAATGAATCGTTTCTGGAGCAAACGTGAGCCAAGCTGAACACGTTTCAAAATGTCTACAATCCGGGCTGCAGCCTGACCGTCTCCATAAGGGTTTTGCAGGTTGGACAACGAAGCGCGAAAAGAAGGCTCTAACCCGCGCTGTATAGCCCTGTAGATTGCATCAGCACCGCCACTAACATCTATTACATTTGCTGCCCTGAGGCGACCTCGTTGGCGGCCACCGATATTGACAACCGGCATATGAAAACTGGCGGCCTCCCAAATGCCACTTGAAGAATTACCTACCATCAAGTCTACTTGCGCCAGCAAACTGTAATATTTTAGCTGCCCAAGATTGGTAAATACTTTAGCCCTGGGCTGCGATGCTACAAATTCCTTAACACGTTCGATAATAACTCTGTTTTGTGCATCGACATTGGGGTAAGTAAATATTAAAGTCCCCTGTACCTGACCCAAGGCAGTAAGCAAGGATTCAACTTCCTTTAAAACACTACTGGAGCCTAAAGTGGTAGGATGGAAGGTGACCAGCAACACAGGAGAGGCCAATTCCAACCCAAGGCATTTGCTTAACTCAGCCCGACTTAGAAATTTCATTTGGTGAATAAGGTCCAAGGCGGGATCACCCGTCACAATCACCCGCCAGGGCTCTTCCCCTATCTGCAACAGCCGTTTAGCATGGGCCGGCATAGCCACAAAATGGGTATGACTCATTTCACTAATTGCATATCGTACTTGGTTATCTATTGCCCCTTCGGTGATGTCCCCACCAGATACATGAGCAACGGGAATACCAAGCGGTAATGCGGCACTGACCGCTGATAAAAGCTCGTATCGATCTCCAACTACTAAAAGAATATCCGGACGGTGTCGGGTTATGGCGCCAGCAAACTCAATCATCCCAAGCCCAGCAGATTTCGCCATAGATTCCGGCGTGTCAGAGGCAAGCAACATCTCTAGTCTTTCGATAATTGGAAGGCCGTCGGCTTCGATTTCTTTCACGGTGAACCCAAACTCAGGTACAAGGTGCATTCCGCCAACAAATAGCAACAGTTTCAGATCCGGGTCCTTGTTAATTAGCCGCAGTATAGGAACTAGGCTGCTATAGTCAGCCCGCGAAGTAGTCACTGCACCGATTCGTCTCATTTCAACATACTTAACGAAATAGTTTGATTGGCTTTTATTGTATCACGGACTTCCCGCCCTATTAGTAGCTTTATGTAACTAGGTGGAAGCCCCCCAGATGTTCGTCGCAATGCTAGATCACTGAGCTCAAGCGTTTTACCTATAGGTATATCGCGAGCCGCCACAATCGCCTTTTGGACAACCCTCTTTGTTTTCACCTCACTTGGTGTAGGCCACTTGCGCCCAGTTCCCAGCGCAGCTTCAACTGCGCGTATGGCTCGCACCATCTCCGTAAATTCCCCAGGGTCTAACGACATCGCATGGTCAGGTCCGGGTAGGTGTTTGTCCAGTGTAAAATGCTTCTCAATTACACAGGCGCCTCGAGCAACCGCACCAACGGCGATTTCTATGCCAAGGGTGTGATCTGAGAAGCCAACCGGATACTGGAAAGCGCTTTTCAGGGTATCTATAGCCCTGAGATTGCAATCCACTGGTTCAGCAGGATAGCTGGATACACAGTGAAGAAGAGCCAACTGCCGGTTTCCTGCTTCTTCGATGGTTCGAACGGCTGATTCAACTTCGCTAAGTGTAGACATACCTGTAGATAGGATTATGGGGCGCCCCTTGAGAGCAACGTGACGCAAGAAAGGCAAGTTAGTGACTTCACCTGAACCGATTTTGAAAAGGGGAACTCCGAGATCCTCAAGAAAGTCCGCGCTGTCCTCCTCATCTGGGGTCGAGAAGAAAAGAATGCCTTGGCGGTCGGCATAGGTCTTGATTTCTCGAAACTGGTCGTAGCTCAGTTCCAAATCCTTGAGCATCTTAAACTGGGATTCATCCTGACCTATGTTATGCCGTTGGTACTCAGCCATCTTTGCATCGGGTGCGACTAATTTCTCCGTCACCCAGGTTTGGAACTTAACGGCATCCGCTCCTACTTCCTTAGCCGCATCTATTAATTGTTTGGCGAGCATGACATCACCATTATGATTTACACCCGCTTCAGCAATTATAAAACAAGAGTTTTTAAACCCAATTGAACGATCTTTGATATCAATTGATTTCATAAGATATATTATGTCCTTTACACTACTTTTATAAGTTTTGCCAGAGAATTTGGCTCTTTACTTTATAGAGTCCTATAGAGGTAGAATTTTATTAACATCACTCTCCAACCAGGCGAATCTTTTATAAATCCTCATAACCGAATTTCATTTTTCTCTTTGACCTTTCAGCTTTCACCTTCTGACCTTGAGCTTTGAGCTCTGAGTTCATATCCTCACGCTACTCGGAATATTTACCAGCCTGTCTTCCAGCCACTGGGCATTTGTAAGCTCATCGGTTTGGCAATCTTTATACATTTCCAATTTGTTTAAAAGACTCCAGGCAGGCCTTGTCATGACCCCTGCATCGTTTGTCGCTTTTAGAAATTCATCCCGCGTTTTCCGATCGGGAAGAATAATGGCATTTAGCCAGTAATTAGACCAAGCATATTCTGGCTCATGGACAAAGGGAATGCCAAGAGATTCAAAAAATTCCTGATAAGCCTTGGCCAGCCCTCTTTTTTTTTCGATGAAAAGGTCCAGTTGCTCAAGCTGAGCGCATGCAAGGGCCGCATTGATATTTGGAAGGCGATAGTTGTAAGCAATCATATCATGGACATACTCGTATGGATGTGGAACTTTTGCTGTCGTGGTAATATGTTTGGCCGTCTTTGTAAGAGTTTCATTGTTCGTAACAATAGCCCCACCACCGCCACAGGTAACCGTCTTGTTTCCGTTGAAGCTGAAAATGCCAAACAATCCAAACGTGCCTGTATGTTTATCTTTATAGGTACTCCCTATGGACTCGGCAGCATCCTCTATCAAATCTATATTATAGTGCTTGCAAATATCAGAAATGAAGTCAATTTTGCAAGGATGGCCAAAGGTATGCATGGGCACACAGGCAGCAATTCGCCTTCCGGTAGCAGTATTATAGCAAAAACCACTTTCTAAT
>JALTEL010000296.1 GCA_027073945.1 Caldifarciminota bacterium
AACAATGTTCCATTCTTTAATATACACAAAAAAGAAAGTGAATTTTACAGTCTTTTTAAATCAGTTGAGGCTATTCCTTCTTTATTTTTCAACGAATATATAAAAGAACTTGAAAACAGAAGATTTTTCGAAGCAATGGAATATATCCTTCCTGTTTCTTTATCTCAGTATAACTATCTTAGAAGAGAACAAAGAGTTTCAAAGTCTGATTATGGCATTGTAGTTGAAGCTGCATATAGCAATGAACTCGGTTTACAAATCCAGGATAGACCAGAAAACAGCAATTTCCTGTGAATATTAGCCGCTCCATTACAGGCAATCTCATAAATGCCTACTTCATCTGCCACAGGAAGGTATGGCTGTTTGCCCATGAAGTGGGTCCCACTTCGGACAATCAGGACATGAGCATAGGGAGATTGATTGACAGGGAATCTTACAAAAGAGAAAAGAGGCAGATTATGGTGGGCAATATCAACATAGACTTTATCCAAAAGCAGGGGCAGCATATTGTAGTAGCTGAAGTTAAAAAATCTTCAAAAGGCAAAAAAGCGGCACGTATGCAGCTTTTGTTCTATTTATACAATCTAAAACAGATGGGTATATCAGCAGTCGGGGAATTGCTTATTCCTATGGAAAAGAAAAAGCTCATGGTTTCGCTTGATGAAAAAAGCATGGGAGAACTGGAAAAAGCCATAAGGGAAATACAGGAAATCATCCGGAAGGATAGGCCCCCGCGTGCAAAGTGGAGCAAATTTTGCAAGAACTGCGCTTTTTACGAATTTTGTTTCAGTGATGTTCCGGATTAATTCCATTTTTATAAAGCATGACAAAATCGGAGGTGCATTATGAAAAAACCGATTTATATTTTCTCAAACGGAGAGATAAAAAGGAAACAAAACACAATTTACTTTGAGAATTCTGATGGTACAAAGAAAATTATTCCCGTTGAAAATGTGACTGAGCTGCTGATTTTCGGAGAGGTCTCATTGAACAAAAAACTCCTTGAATACATGACAAAAAAGCAGGTTATACTTCATTTTTTCAATTATCATGAATATTATGTGGGTACCTATTATCCGAGAGAATTTTACAACTCCGGACTTATCATACTCAAACAGGCCGAGCACTATAATGATTATGGGAAAAGGCTTGCACTCGCAAAAAAATTCATACAGGGCGGTGTGAGAAACATGTTGAAAGTGCTTGCGTATTATAAAAACAGAGGAATCAGCGTGCAGGATATTGAAGATGAAATAACATCGCTCTACTCAACGATTGAAACAAGAAGCCATATAGAGGAGGTTATGGCAATTGAAGGAAACATAAGGGACATATACTACAGGAGTTTTGACAGAATAATCAGCAATGCGGATTTCAGATTTGAACAGAGGACAAGAAGACCGCCCCTGAACAGGATGAATGCATTGATAAGCTTTGGCAATAGTCTCCTGTACGTTCTAATTCTTTCCGAGATTTACAGAACTCACCTTGACCCGAGAATAGGATATTTACACTCAACGAATATGAGAAGATTTACATTGAATCTTGATGTATCCGAGATTTTTAAACCCATCCTCGTTGACAGACTCCTTTTTTCTCTGTTGAATAAAGGTATGTTAACAAAATCGCATTTTGATGAGTCAGTGGGCGGTATTGTACTAAAAGAAAACGGTAGAAAAATATTCGTTAAAGAATGGGACAACAGAATAAAAACAACGATAAAACACAGAGGTCTTAAGCGAAATGTTTCTTATCGCACTCTAATAAGGATGGAACTTTATAAAATAGAAAAGCACATTATGGGTGATAGCGAATACAAACCTTATGTGGCAAGGTGGTAAGCATGTATGTTATCATGGTTTATGATGTTTCAGTGGAACGTGTAAATAAGATATTGAAAATCGGTCGAAGATATCTGAACTGGGTTCAGAACTCCGTACTTGAGGGTGAAATGACTGCCGCCCAGTATGCCTATCTCAAATCCGATGTAAAAAATGTCATTGACAGGGAAAAAGATTCCGTGAGCTTCTATGTGCTGAGAACAACCGCTTATATGAAAAAAGAAACCCTGGGAATTGAAAAAAACGATACGGGCAATATTATTTGATATTTCCAGAGCTATTTAAATGTCGTTGACCCTTAATAATGCAAAAACCCCCGGGGTACGACAGCACGACATATATTCAAAAAAGTTTAAGTAGGGTCTTGACAGGACGCACAAATTGCATTATAAATTTAATATTGCAAAACAAAAGCGCTCTTTGAAATAAAGTACGAATTGTATGTGTATCAAAGACTAAAATGTCTTTTTAGCCTACCTATAAGGAATTGAAACAGTTTTATGCCATACAAGCTGTTTGCTGTTTTTTGTCTTTTTAGCCTACCTATAAGGAATTGAAACCATTTAATAACGCTTATTTTATTAAATTACCATTTTTCCTTTTTAGCCTACCTATAAG
>JALTEL010000297.1 GCA_027073945.1 Caldifarciminota bacterium
ATATGAAGAAGAAAGGACTTAAGTGGTTAAGTTTTAGGTTGTTAAGTTGAAGGAGAATATTTTTGTCTTAACGGTCAGGATATACCGCCTCTCAGATTGGATTGATAGATAAAGATGTCCAATATAAACTGGTCTTAGAACTGAAAGAGCTTTCTTCAATGCTCCAATCACCCGCAAGATCGCTTAAAACTTAATAACATAACACTTGAAACTTCTTAGAACTTTACGCTTCACGAAATACAAACCTGCCCATTGAATAGGTGTTATACTTGAAAATTAGAAACTATATTGCTAATATTCCATAATGATTGAGCGTTTTGCCACGAAAAAGATTCTTCGCCTTGGCCAACAATTCCCAGCGGTTTTGATTCTTGGCGCAAGGCAGTGTGGGAAAACAACACTGGCGCACCATTTTCTTAGGGGAGAATATTTCGACCTTGAAAAGCCTTCAGACCAACAGGTTTTTGCGCATGACGTGGAGTACGCCCTCCGGAGGTTTGATTCTCCCCTGATCCTTGATGAAGCCCAAGCCTTGCCGGAACTTTTTCCTGTTTTGCGGGCATTAATCGATGAGCTAAGATACAAAAAGGGAAGATATTATTTGCTTGGATCTGTCAATCCGGCTTTGATAAGGCAAATTTCTGAAAGTCTCGCCGGGAGGGTAGGGATATGTGAATTGACGCCGTTTCTGTATTCCGAGTTGATGAAAAGAAGTGATATATCCCTTGAAACGTATTGGCTTAGAGGAGGATTCCCGGATGCCGTTTTGAGTGGAAATGCCATAGAATGGCAAACCTGGCAAGAAAATTATATCAGGACGTTTGTCGAGAGGGACATTGCTAAGTTTCGTCTGAAAATGTCTACAATTCAGATCAGGCAATTTTTGGGGGTTCTGGCTCATTATCATGGGAATTTATTCAATGCCTCGGAGATTTCAAAGAGTTTTGGGATTTCCTATCACACAGTCAAAGCATATCTGGATTTGCTGGAGGGACATTTTCTCGTTCGTCGGCTGCAACCATTTCACATCAATATCAAAAAGCGGCTTGTAAAATCCCCTAAGCTCTACATCAGAGATTCTGGAATCCTGCATTATCTGTTGGGGATATCTTCAGAAAGAATGCTTTTGGAAAATCCAAAAAGGGGTAGCAGCTTTGAAGGATTGATGATTGAACAAATCATAACACTTGAGAATTTGCGGCAAGAAGGATCCCGCTTTTACTTTTACAGAACCCATGCCGGGGCGGAAATTGATCTGATTATCGAGAGAGGCCAGGCAAGAACAGGGTTCGAATTCAAAAGCGCGGTTTCTGTTTCAAAGAATGATTGGAGAAATTTAAAAGAAGCTGTGGCTCAGGGTTTCATCAATGAGGGAATTGTATGTTATTTGGGAGAACACAGCTATGATGTAGCACAAAACATCTCCATCATCCCGGCAAAAGAAGTTTTTAAAATATTGGCAGAGAATGACATAAGGTCATAGTAAATCGTAATGTGTGAGAAGTTTTAAGTGGTTAAGTTTCGTAACTTGAAAGAATAGAAGTTTTTTACCTCCTTGACCCTCAACAATTACAGGTGTATGATAATACACATAAGGAGGTGTACAGATTATGAGGACCAATGTTGTTCTGGACGATAAAATTATTGAAGAAGCTATGAAAGTAAGTGGTGCTAAGACAAAAAAAGAGGTTATCTCAAAGGCTCTTAAAGAGTTTGTGGAAACTCGCAAGCGATTAAACTTGTTGGATTTGGAAGGTAAAATAACCTTTAGCAAGGGTTACGATTATAAAAAGCTACGTCAAGAGAAATGATACTTGTTGATACATCGGTTCTGATAGATTTTTTCAGGGGTAACAAGAATGATGTAGTAGATGTTTTCCGTTTAATTCTCCATGACGGATTTCCTTTTGGAATTACATCCGTGATTTTTCAAGAGGTTTTACAAGGCGCTAAGGATGAGGAAGAATTTTCAGTCCTGCAAAAATATCTTTCGACCCAACGTTTTTACCACCCCCTTGACCCTGTCTCAACATATCAAAACGCTGCGCGAATTTATTTTGATTGCAGAAAAAAAGGAATAACGGTACGCAGCACAATTGATTGCTTGATTGCCCAAATAGCTCTCGAGAATAATCTTTATCTTCTTTACAATGACAGAGATTTTGATGCGATAGCTACTGTTACCAACCTCAAAATCTTCAGAGGATTTAACTGAATTCATCGTTTTGTTGGCCAACCCAATCAACGAGATCAACTTTCTTTCCTACTTTACGGGAATAAAGATCGGGATAAATTCCATTGTACTTTGAGATCATAGGAGAGATTAAAGAGATTGAAGTGATAGCTGTTGGTGGAAGAATACGTGAAATTATGAGACTTCGTAAACAGCATGGCTTTGGGAGATGGAGAAAGCTTAAAGGGGTTGCGAAAATACGCCTTCAGAGTGGAAGTATTCGTTTGGCGGAGTTGCACTGGTATGAAGCCCATGGTATAGGTAAAAGGAACTTTAAAATAAAACGATTCTTGGATTGAATTCATCATGGAAAAGGAAAAAGAACGATATCTTTTTGCTCTGTGCCTTCAAGATAAAGATTGTGAGGATTTAGAAAAGCGGAAAATCTATCGTGTGCTTCCTGATGATGAGGCAAAAAAAGAAGGATATTTAAGGGTTATTGACGATTCTGGAGAAGATTACCTTTATCCTGAATCCTATTTTGTTCTTATCAAGCTTCCTCGTAGGGCTAAAAAGGTAATCCAACAGATCCTTTGAACCTCGCTTATTAATTGCTATCCGAACCCAATTAGAAAATAACAATTCTTTGCCTTAACCTCAAACTTAACCACTTAAAACTTAAGTGAAAAGTGAAAGGTTTACCCTGTGAAATGCCACGAGGTGGTAAGCCAAAGGTTTATCCAGTTAAATTGCGTCAGCACTCATTTAACAGGGACGGATTTCACGGGGGTGAAAGACTAAAAGCAAAGGGCAAAACATAAAAACAATGTTTCACGCCACGTCGGACCTATTGACAAGCCTTCTCATGGAAGCCCGCAAAGAAAAACCTAAAGAAAATGTTATTTATCATAAATGATAAAAAAAAGACATAGAATGGAATCATTTATTGATGGTGTTAATTATCTTTATATTTTAATATCTTGGCGTCTTTGCGCCTTTGCGTGAGGCTGGTGTTTGATCTTTATCGTCTTTGTCTGCCCCGAGGAATTCTTGATAATGAAGAACGAAGTGGATTTCACGGGGGTGAAAGGGTTCATTTCATTGTTCGGTTTGTTCCGTAAAACAGGCCAACAAAACAAACGAGATGAAACGAGATAAACCAGATAAACGGAACAAACGAGACAAACGAAAACATACTAAATTTGCACTATAATATTATACAAATAACAAGATATTTTGTATAGTAGGCTCATTATAATTTGGATAAGGACCTGAACTTGGAATTTATTAAAAGAAAAGCACTTCAATTTATCAGCACTTTTTTAGAATATCGAGAAGCTGTCATTATCTATGGCGCGAGGCAGGTTGGGAAAACCACGCTCATGAAAATGCTTATGAACCAGTTGCGAACTCGAGGGGTTACGGATAACGCGATTTTATATCTCGACCTTGAAGATCTGGAGTTGCTTGAAATATGCAATCAGGGTGTTGATGTGTTGATCGGATACGTAAACGGGAGAACTTCACACAAGGGAAAAATTTACCTGTTTATCGATGAGGTTCAATACCTTGAAAACGCGTCAAGTTTTTTGAAACTGATGGTGGATAATCATTCTGAGCGATTCAAACTTATTGTTTCCGGCTCTTCCGTCCTCGGATTAAAGTCCAGGATGAAAAGGTCTCTTGTTGGAAGGGTCGTGTCCTTTGAGCTATTCGGCCTGGATTTTGAGGAATATCTTTGGTTTCGTGGAAAGTCGTTCAATTTGAACCATGCCAATGATAAAAAGACACATAGTGAAATCCTATTACTTTTTGAGGAATTTCTTATCCATGGCGGATACCCGAGGGTCGCCTTGATCCCTGATGCCCGAAGCAAAAAATACTACTTAAAAGAGTTGATTCAAACCTATATTAAAAGGGATATAAGAGATATCGGCAAGATACGGAACATTATGAAATTCAATAACTTTTTAAGAATCCTGGGAGACCGGGCCGGATGCCTGCTGAATGTTGACAACCTCTCGGTCAGCGTGGGACTCGCGCGGGATACCGTTTATGATTACCTGACTTTGTTAGAAGGCACCTACATTTTACGGAGATTGTCGCCTTTTCACGGGAATTTGAAAAATGAATTGACCAAAATGCCTAAAATATATTTTGAAGATGGTGGCGTCTTAAATTACTTGAAATACGGTGATATTGTGGAAAAGGTTTCGGGGGATACCCTTGAAAATGGTGTTTTTGCCGAATTGAGGAAAACAGTCGGATTGGAAAAATTGCGATACTGGCGGACCCAGTCGAAGCGGGAAGTTGATTTTGTGGTGGAGAACAAGGGACGTTTCTATGCCTTCGAGGTTAAACAAGTCTTTACGGGGCAGAGATTAAGCGGATTGGAGTATTTTCTAAAAAAGTATCCTGATTCCAGGGGATTTGTCGTGACCCTGGAAAACAAGGCAAAATCATCCAGAATTCCTATCCTCTATCCTTGGGAGATTGGAAAAGTGATAAGGGATTAAATCCGTGTTGATTGAAAAACGGCCGTGATCACAAACACGCCGAACGCACGAGTTTGGATGTGATATAGCTTCGTTAATTTCGTTTGTTAGGTTTCTTCCGTTTCTCTCGTTGATTTTGTTGATCGCGGATTCAACTCGTAAGTGCAACAGGTGCTGGTGAAGGGAGGCAAGCTGTGATAGGGATCATAGCAGACTTTCACCCATCAAGAAAAAGGAATAAGAAAAGAATCATGTCAATCCCTGGCCCAGCCCGCTGTATGCCCCATGTTTCTTTTAAAGCGCATCAAGATATGAAACCCCAAAGGCTTATCTAAGGAATGGCGCACCAGGGCAGGCCTGTAAATCCCGTCAAAAAATAAAAACTATCTTGACATTTCAAAGAAGATGTATTACACGTAATACATGCATTTCGTATAATATCTGATGAATGGGAGAAGAGAATATGCTTTCTGTAAGGTTACCTAAAAATTTGGAAAATCGATTGGGCAATCTCGCAAAAGCCACAAAAAGGCCCAAAAGCTTTTATGTCCGGGAGGCCCTTGAACGCTATATAGAGGACATCGAAGACGCCTATCTTGCTGAATCCGCGTATGAATCTTTTCTGAAAAGCGGAGAAAAAGCTATTCCTATCGAAGAAGTGGAACGGTCTATTGGCCTGGAAGATTGAATTCACTCCGGCCGCGGCGAAACAGCTTAAAAAAATTGGTCCTGAAAATGGGCGGCGTATTATCAAGTTTTTACAGGAAAACGTCCGCGCGGACCCTTTTAGACAGGGTAAGGTTCTTAAAGGTGCTTTAAGAGAGTTTTGGCGGTACAGGATTGGTGATCTCAGGGTGTTGGCTCGTATTGAAAGAGAGAAACTTGTTATCCTTATAGTAAGCGTAGGCCATAGGCGAGATGTTTATCGTTAAAGATTAGACAGGATGAACAGAATAGAAAAAAGAAAGAGAAAAAGGAATCATGTCGATCCTGTAAATCCTGTCTAAAGAAAAGAAAGAAAAAGGTAGACAGGATTAACAAGATTGTAGGATTATTTTCAAATTTGTTGACGAGGGCCAGATTTTTTTGATAGAATAGACATTGACGGCCACGACGAAGTTTATTGAATCTTCCCCATACTTTAGCTTTTATCCTACCTGTCCCATAATATTGAACGTTGAACTTTTCCTTTCCCTTGCTTTTCTTTGGATTTAAGAATATTCTTTCAAAAAATGGGGACAATAAAATGGAAACGGGAAAGCCGGCATATCGTTCGGCTGATGAAATCATCGAATTTTTAAAAAAACATAAAAAAATGACATACCAGAAATATGGGGTAGTCAAAATTGGTATTTTCGGAAGTCGTGTAAAAAGAAAAGAGGTGAAAGAAAGCGATCTTGATGTGCTGATTGAAATGAGGAACGATAAAAAGAATCTCCATAACTTCCTTGAATTCAGAAGATTCCTTGAGAAAAACCTTGGTTTGCGAGTTGATCTTGGGACGGAAAGCGCTCTTAAACCTATGGTAAGAGAATCTATCAAGGATGAACTTATCTATGTCTGATAGAAGGGCAAGACTTTATCTGCATGACATCCTGGATTCAGGAAAGGCGATTGAGGAATATACAAAAGATTTTTCTTACGAGCAGTTTGTAAAGGATAGAAAAACTGTTTCAGCAACATTGAGAGAGTTCGAAATAATAGGTGAAGAATTGGGAAGCTTCCAGATTCTCTCAAAAAACAATATCCAGAAGTTTATTGGCAAGACATAAAAGACTTTAGGAATTTACTCATTCATGAATATTTCGGAGTAGATCTTGAAATAGTCTGGAAAATAGTAAAAGAGGACTTGCCTTTATTAATCAATGTAGTTTCCAAAATACTCGATAACGAAAAATAATGGAGCTGTTCAGCCCTTTTCTCCAAGAATTTGACAAATCTCTCTTAAAGCTTCACCCGCAGATTCCAAATAACCAAGTTCAAGGTTAAGAAGTTCAACGTTTTAATCCAAGAAGAAAAATGAAGATAGAAAAATTCGAAGGCATTAAGTCCAAGGAGGGGGCAACTTTCCCGCGAATTAACACACATCACTGATCACACGGTTTCCTCAGTCCTCAGCCCTATGTTTTCGTCCTCAGTTCCCGTTCAGAGATTAAGCGGATTGGAGTATTTTCTAAAAAAGTATCCTGATTCCAGGGGATTTGTCGTGACCCTGGAAAACAAGGCAAAATCATCCAGAATTCCTATCCTCTATCCTTGGGAGATTGGGAAAGTGATGTAATTTCGCTAATTTCGTTTGTTCGGTTTCTTCCGTTTCTATCGTTGATTTAGTTGATTAATTTTACCCCCCATTTGTTTGATTAGAGCGGCATAGTGAAAATTAATCGTTTTGAGGAACTGGAATGTTGGCAAGAAGCAAGAAAGTTGGCAAACCTCGTGTATGGTATAACGACAGATGGGAAGTTTTCGAGAGATTTCCGTCTTTCAGGTCAGATTCAGGCCGCGTCTGTTTCAGTGATGGCAAACATATCAGAGGGATTCGTAAGACGATCTGGCAAAGAATTTGTTCAATTTCTATTTATTGCCATGGCTTCAGCGGCGGAAGTCCAAAGTCACTTGTATATTGCGTTGGACCTGAAATATATAACCCCTGAACAGTTTGAGGAAATATATGATCAGGCACAAAAAACAAGCATGATAATTTCAGGGCTGATAAAATATCTCCGAACCAATCAAACGAGACAAACGAAACAAACCAGACAAACGGAATGAACGAAACAAACGAGGCAAACGAAACAAACGAGACAAACCAGACAAACCAGACAAACCAGACAAACCAGACAAACCAGACAAACCAGACAAACAATGTCCAACCTCGCCATTCGTGTTGAAAACCTATCCAAACGCTACCGCATTGGGGTGGAGGAAAAGCCCGCGCAAAACCCCTGGCAAGTCGCGCGGTCACTCGCTTCTTCTCCGTTCAAATACCTGGGGCGAATGCTCCGGCCGCCGACGGAAGAGGAAACCATCTGGGCGCTGAAGGATGTCTCTTTCGAAGTAAAAAAAGGGGAGGTGGTGGGTATCATCGGCCGCAACGGGGCGGGCAAGTCCACACTGCTCAAAATCCTCTCCCGCATCACGGAGCCGACGGAAGGCCGGGTTGAAATGTATGGGCGCGTGGGATCACTTCTCGAAGTTGGGACAGGGTTTCACTCAGAATTAACGGGTCGAGAAAACATCTACCTCAATGGCGCCATCCTGGGGATGAAGAAACGGGAAATCGACCGCAAGTTTGATGAAATTGTTGCCTTCGCCGGCGTAGAAAAATTCATTGACACCCCAGTCAAGCGCTACTCCAGCGGCATGTATGTGCGCCTAGCCTTCGCAGTCGCCGCGCACCTGGAAACGGAAATCCTCCTCGTTGACGAAGTCCTCGCCGTTGGCGATGCCGAGTTCCAGAAAAAATGCTTGGGCAAGATGGGCGACGTAGCCAAAGAAGGCCGAACGGTGCTGTTTGTGAGTCATAAT
>JALTEL010000298.1 GCA_027073945.1 Caldifarciminota bacterium
CAGGATAGAAATGCAACTGTTCTGAGCCTGTGCACGGAGTACGTACCTTTTTAATTGCAACGGGAAATTGTCCTCCTCTCTCAACAAATTTTATGCCATTCCACTGTAAGGGATTATGACTCGCTGTCACCATAAATCCGCCATCAGCTTTAAGCTCGCGTACATTGAACAGCAGAGTGGGTGTTGGTATTACACCGAAATCCACCACACGCTTGCCCATCATTGTGAGTGTACCTGATATTAGATTTGATATGGCTTTGCTACTCGGTCTTGTATCCCTTGCAATAAAATAAACATTACCACCATTTGCACACACAAACTGCATAGTTTTTTCTATGATAATCGATGGAGAAAGGCTATCCCCAACAATACCTCTCAACCCTGAAACAGAATCAATTAAGTTCATTTCTATAAAATAAGCTGGCGGGCGGATTCGAACCGTCGACCTGCGCATTACGAATGCGCTGCTCTACCAACTGAGCCACGCCAGCCTGTAATAATACATAGTATAATGTTAATTCTCCGAACTACCAAATTTAACTTTGCTTGCAATATCCATTATCCTGTCTATGTATTTCTTGCACTGCTCGCCCTTTTCTTTTGAAGGAAGGCCCTGCCACTTATTGGCAAGATAGGGGTAAAACATATCGTCTTCGCCTTCATATTCTGAAAAAAAATCATATATAGCTTTTATTTCTTCAAAATTCTTTTCCTTTAAAACTCTTTCGATATCATTTATTTTATCGCCTTTTAAAAGATATATAAGTTGTAAAAGCATCTTTCTGCCGCGAATGCATAGATTGGTAAAATCATCTATAAAATATTCACTCTCTGCTTTTTTGTAATTTTCCTTCAGACTTTCCATCCATTCTCTCATTTTTTTTCTCCTTTCTCTGCAGAATGTTACCATTTTTAGTGAATATACATACTACACCAGATTCTCCCACATTATCCCAGCGGTCTTCGGCTTTCACCTTCAAGCAATGAAAAGTATCAACAAGTGAATCTGTCACAAACTTGAAAACCCTGCAGTTTAAGCTTGTATCCCTTTTACTAACTTTGTTATCAACTACTAACTCAGTCAATATAATCCTGCTCTTATCCGTAATATCAAAAGAGACATTGATGGTATCCTTCACAGTATCTCCTTTGGAAGGAGATTTTATCACAATAACCGGGGGAACAGTGTCTGGCTTTCCGGGAGGATTGCTTCTCATGCCACATGAAACAAAAAAATACACCATTAAGAGTCCCACTACCTTACTATTTTTTATTCTTATGTCTTTTTTCATGGTGCTTTGACTCTTTTTTCCGTTTTGAGGAGTGTTTTGCAGTATCTTTATTCAAAATACTCAATAAACTTTTAACAAGTCTGTTGGACCCTGAACCCCTCTCCGCTGTTTTGCCACTACTGTTTGGTCTGTTATGCCTTACACTGGTGGAGCCAGCATAAAGGCTGGCTCCACCAGTCAGGAACATTGCAATTAACAATATTATTCTCATTTATCTCTTTTTCTGCGCTTCCCTTCTTTGTCTGTCTTATCTTTATTATTTACCTTTTTATTCAGATGTTCAAGAAAAGAATCGTTTTCTTTTCTATTTCTCTTCCTTCTTTTAACCATATGTTTACTTTCATTATTCGAGACAACACGTCTATTGGAGATTCCCCCACTTTTCTCTCTATTATCCGTCTGCACTCTTGTATTGTATCCATGTCTCACATGCGAACCACTCCCTGCATTACCATTGCGAGACCTATCATCAATATGCACTTTTCTTTCACCGGAGTTTTGAACAGGCCTTACTACCTCTCTGTCCCTGCCGTTATTTTTCCTTCTATTACTCTTGTAATAGTTATTACAATTGTTATATGTACCGGAATCCCCATAACGGTCCCTTGACATATCCCTCGTTGTTTTTCTCGAACCTGAAGAAGGTTTTACAATGCCTGTATTAATTGTTCCCCCTCTCTCTCTTGGTGAAGTTCGAACAGCAGCTTTGGACACATAGACAGGCCTTATATCAATTTGCTCAACCCTCTTTGCTCTGATATCTTTCATTGTCGGGGGTTTTATGGGATTTGCATAAACGGGTTTTGTGTATCTTCCATTGTGAGGAGGTTTATATCTTACTGGCGGGTTTTTAAAAGAATTGTAATCCACAGTTCTCGAGACTTTATACCTTTTTCTGCCGTGGGAGACATAATATATAGGTCTTCCATACGGGTCAAGTGGTGTCCAGCATACCCACCCGGGGCCATAGCTCCATGATACCCAGCCGCCTGACCAGACACTGCCAGGCACCCAGAACCATCCTACACCCGGGCTATACGCCCATCTTCCATAGTGGTAAGGCAGCCATCCCCATCTCTCATAGGAGACCCACACCCATCCGAAGCGTGCGCTATATCGCCAGTATCCGTAATAATACGGCCTCCAGTAATCATTGACATAAGGTGTCCATACCCAGCCGTAACCTCCAACATACCGCCATGTGCCGTAAGGTGACAGGTCAGATACTCCGATATAAATGCCTGTCGGCACATATTCCACTTCTCTCACAACGATATATTTCTTTTCATATTTTATTGCCCAGTCATCGAAACTATCTCTGTAAACGTTTCTATTTATGATGATATTTCCGTTATCCTTTATTTCCGCGGTTTCACCTGCTCTTACAACCTCGCCATGCAAATGTATCTCACCTCTCAAGACTTTCAGATTGACAATGCTACCGTAATCCACTCTGACAGTGCTGTATTTACTCACATCAACATCATTGTTGCCTGCTGTAATAGTCATGTTTATGTCTTTTGTCATGGCTCTTACAATTCCTCTGTCAACTCTGAACTCAACATCATTATCACTGAATTTATTTAACTCAATTTTTGATAACTGACCAAGCGTAACCACATTGCCGTCTCCGAACTCGAATTCCAGCCTTGAATTATCCTCTGTCTTTATCATGTCTCCTTCCTCGACTATGGAATTGATCGTTGCATATTCCCATGATGTAGAGCCATAGGAAAGGACTTTTGCCTCGCCTTGTATGGCGCTGATTCTTCCGACATTTCCCTGATAGGAAACAACGGAAAGTAAAACAAGTATTGTGCTAAGCATAACGCTCACCTCCTTTTACTTTTATCTTTATTGTTAGCATTTATTGAAAGCTCATGATTACCTTCATCCGTTTGATAAGCATAATCAAAAACAAGGTAATCTCCTGTTAAACTAATTACTCTCAACTGGGCAAAATGGTTATTGCCAGTCCACATTGCATAGGTATGGCCCTGCTGCAGGCTGATATGAGTATTGTTCCATCCATTTTCCGGAGCCCAGTTTACATCCAAAAGCGATGAGGTAGGACCTAAGTCCTGTACATATCCTCCTTCGGTCATATAAATAACACCTCCATTCGTATAGTCATAATAGAAATCAGTTCCAGCGGAGTCTTTTGCATAAGGAGCATCCATATCAAAATCAAACCCGCTGTAAATACCACCCGTATCCTTACAATTGCTATAAGAAAATATTCTCCTGTTATAGCCTTCAGGTCTCGGAGTATCAAAAATATCATAATCGGTAAGATCACTTTCGTTGCCGTTTTCATCCACAGAAGATATTGCATAAAAATACGTAACTCCATTTTCAACATTATCATCTACATATGAATTATAAGGTGTTTCATCCAAAAAATAGAAATAGCCCGAAGGCCCGTCATTTCTATAAATTCTGTAAGAAACAACATAAGGATTGTCAACATCACTCCACTCAAGTGTTATCCTATTATCACCGCTTTGTGATTGAACATCTCGTGGTGGAACAAGGGAGTATTTTGTTCTACCACAACCCAACCCCAGTATTGCACCCAAAACAGCCAATCCTATAATTTTTTTATACATTTTAAACCTCCTTTTATCCATTATTCTACAAGTTCCATGCCAGGATAATTCCACTATCTGAACAAAAATCGTGCACAGCACCTGTTATTTGCACAATATTTGTGCATACACCGAATATATATTATACTATAAAGCATGAAAAGGCTCTGTATTTTATTTGCTCTGGTTTCAATAGGCATATACGGCTGCAAAAAGCCCGATACTTCGGATTTTGAAGTTATAAAACCCGGCATAAGACCGGTTGTAAACGGTGAGTACTTTACTGTTGCAGATAGTCTGATAAATGCCGGCCAAAAATCCATAAGACTTGTCATGTTTGAAATATCGTATTACGCTGACAAAAAAAATAGCAGGACCAACAGATTAATCCAAGACCTTATATCGGCAAGAAAACGGGGAGTCAACGTAAAAGTGCTTATGGAAGGAGGAGAACAATTTTTAGGTGAGCGCTTTAAACGGGAATCGCATGAGGTTTTTGACATCTTAAAAAAGGGGCATATAAATGTCAGGGCGGATTGTCCGGATATAACAACTCACGCAAAGATGCTCATAGTGGATGACAATGTTCTTTTGGGCTCTACCAACTGGACATATTTTGCACTTAACAGAAATAACGAGATAAATGTTCTAATAACGGGTAAAACGGATTCCTTCAAAATAATATTTGACAATCTGTTCAAAAAAGGAAAACGGCATCTAAATAGCAAGTTTGTGAGCGGGACCAATATAAAAATCAGTGGTGTTGTATCAGGTCTTAAAAAGAGAATCTCAAGAAAAGGCCATGCTTATATGACTTTTTACATTCGAGCAAATGGGAAAAAATATCGTGTTTATAGAAAAGGGCATGCAAAGTTAAATAACGGTGACAGGGTTCTTGTAAGGGGAAAATTTTTTAAAGAGAAGCGCATAGGTAAAAGGCATTTTTTCAATGAAATAGAGGCCTATTATATAAGACATATTTGATTGTTCGCATTTTTTAATCTATAATAATTATATTATACAAATAAAACAAATTAAAAGGAGGCTTAAATGGGACTGCTTTCAGATAATGATAAAAAGCAGATAAAACAGATGTTCGAATCAGGAATGAAAGACGATGTAGAAATTACATTTTTCACATCTACAAATAGCTGCGATTACTGTGCAGATACTCAGATGATCTTGACAGAGGTTGCTTCTCTTGATCCAAGAATCAAGCTACAGGTAAAAGATTTTGAAAAAGAAAGAGAGGTTGCGGAAAAATTACATATAGATAAGGTTCCCGGTATTTCCGTGGGCAAGCACGATAAGGATTTTGGCATAAGATACTATGGCATACCTTCGGGATATGAATTTTCAACAATACTCGAGGATATAATACATGTATCAAAGGGAGAGTCGGATTTGAATCAAAGGACATTATCCCAGATTGCCAATCTTAAAAATCCTATAGCTATAAAAGTGTTTATTACACCAACCTGTCCATATTGTCCAAGAGCGGCAATACTCTCTCACAAGCTTGCACTTGCTTCTCCTCTGATATCTGCAGAGGTTGTTGAAGCAATAGAGTTCCCCACTCTTTCTAACAAATACGGTGTGCAGGCCGTACCCAAGATAGTTGCCAATGATAAAGTGGAATTTGAAGGTGCACTACCTGAAGACGATTTTGTGCCAAGAATAATGCAGGCAGGTTAACTATATGCAGGAGTATTTGCAAAAAATATTGTCTTTTATCAATTCCGAATATGCCGATATTCGTTACGAAACAATAAAAAATACGGAAGTTACTTTTATAGGCAACGAACTGGAGAAAGCTGGCACAACCGTTAAAAAGGGTGGTGGTATACGGGTATTCCACAAAGGAAGCATCGGGTTTTCTACATTTACCAGAATAGAGGACGGAGAAAAAGCTGCCAGACATGCGGAACACCTTGCAAGAGTTTCCAGTCCCACTCAAAGCTCTCATCTTGCAGAAGCAAAACGGATAACAGGCGAATTTTTACCGCAAATAAACCGGGACCCAAGAAAGATACCACTTGAGGAAAAGGTTGAATTAACTCGCAAATACAATGATATTATTCTCAAAGAAAAGCAATTCATAACATCCTCTTCTGTTAGCTATAAAGAACAGGAAATAACACATTACTTCATATCCAATTCCGGAAGTTTTGTAAAAGAAGTGCGTGTCCATACGGGTATATCCATAAGAGCGGTATCATCCGATGGCGCCAATATTCAGACGGCACATAAAACATTTGGAGACCAACGCGGATACAATACCGTTACAGATAGAGAAGCGGATGTAGAAGCAACCGTAAAGGATGCAATTGAACTTTTAAAGGCGGAAAAGGTAACGGGCGGGCTCTACACTGTGGTCATGAACCCTGAGCTGGCAGGAGTTTTCATTCATGAAGCATTCGGACACCTTTCTGAATCGGACCATATATACAGAAATGAAAAACTCAAGAAAATGATGAAAAAGGGTAAAAAATTCGGAATACCTGAACTATCAGTTGTCGATGATGGGACATTAAAAGGAGAGCGCGGATATATAGCTGTTGACGATGACGGTGTGCCTTCGCAGAGAACATATCTCATAAAAGATGGTGAATTGGTGGGTAGACTTCATTCAAGACACACAGCTTACCTGATGGGAGAACAGCCAACAGGTAATGCAAGGGCACTGGATTTTTCCTTCAGCCCCATAGTCAGGATGACAAATACGTTCATACTGCCGGGAAAAGCCTCATTTGAAGAGATAATAGGCAGTATAAAAAATGGTATCTATGCGGTTAATGCGCTTGGAGGCCAGACAGAATTGGAAATGTTCACTTTTTCTTCGCTAAAGGGTTATGAAATAAAAAACGGAAAAATAGGCAAAATGTTGCGGGATATTATACTTACCGGAAATGTTTTCGAAACTCTGCACAATATCGAAAGCATTGGAAACGACCTTAAGTTATTTGGAGGTACAGGCGGATGCGGAAAAGCAGGCCAATTTCCACTTCCTGTATCTGATGGAGCGCCCCATATAAAAATCAAAAATCTCGTGGTTGGAGGTAAATGATGAAAAAAATACTCAGGATCCTTCAAAAAAGGAATATAAAAACCTATGAGATATTTTACCAGAAAAGAAATTCATATGATATTTCCTTTGAGCAAAATGAATTAAATTCCTTACAATACAAAGATATTTCCGGTATTGGACTCCGTTTGTTCATAGACGGAAAGCAGGGATTTTCATATACAAATGATCTCAAGAATCTTGAAGAACTCGTTGATAACGCTACTGAATCTGCAAAATTTGGAAAAAAGATAAAATATGAACTGCCTGGTGAAAATGGTAAACATCCGGAACTTGATATATTTGAGGATGCATATTGGGATGAAAAGGCATGGATAAACAAAGGCAAAGAGATCCTAAAAGAAATAAAATCAAAAAGTAAAGAAGTAAAAATAGATCTATCATTCACAAAATCTCTGGATGATGTTGAGCTTGTCAACTCCCACGGCCTGGAGAAAAAATACAGAAAAAGCGCTTATAGATTTGTCATCTCCGGTCTTGCAATTCTTCAGTCCGGCTTCACATGGGTATTTGATATAAAAAGTTCAACACACCCATTTGAGGATATAGATAACGAAGTACAATCAATTTTAGAGACACTTGAAAAGGCAGGACAGACGAGTTCAATTAAAACAGGCAAGTATCCTGTAATATTCTCTCCCAAAGCCCTTTTTACAATAGTAAGAGCTATCTCCCTGGGAATAAACGGAAAATACGTTCAAAAAGGGATTTCCCCATTAAAAGACAAATTGGGGAAACCAATCCTTTCGGATAAACTCAGTATAATTGACAACCCATTCAATAACACACTCACAGGTGCAAAACCATTTGATGGAGAGGGCATCCCAACCAAAATTTTACCTATAATTGAAAACGGCACGCTTGTAAATTTTGTACACACTATTGAAACTGCAAGTGCTCGCAATGTTTCTCCTACCGGTAATGCCCAGAGAGATTATGAATCTCTGCCCACGCCCGGCGCCAACAACTTTTCGATTAAACACGGCGAAAAAAAATTAGACGATATGGTGTTTGACATAGACAGAGGTTTATATATCGAAGATGTGATAGGAGGCGGTCAATCTAACATACTGGCCGGTGATTATTCTGTGAATGTAGGACTCGGATTTCTCATTGAAGATGGAGAAATAGCGGGAAGAGTGAAAAATACCATGATTTCAGGCAACATATACGAGGATTTTAAACATATTATCGATATATCACAAGAAAACAAAAGCATGGAGAACC